>JAKLJX010000005.1:0-15440 GCA_023150945.1 bacterium
CAACAGCAAAAGAACAATAAATCAAAATCACCCCAGTTCTCACAAATTTGGGTAACATTTAATTTTGAGGCAACGGGTACCGCTATTCCCGGCGATCCCAAACAGCTCGACTTCGACTGCGCCAAACTCAGCGTTGACATTGTGAGCTGGAATTGCGATATTGCGCCCGCTTTCAACCCTTCCCGCGACCTGCCACCATAATAAACTCGGCGGGAACTGACCTGCAATTACCCAAGGAGGACGTCATGGCGTACGAATATAAGCTGAGCCCTCGCCCCTACAGCGATGAAGAGGCGAAGACATTGCTGAAAGAGGTGATCAGTCCGGAAACCACGGACTGGCACTACAATACCCACCACAAAGGCTATGTGACGGTGCTCAACAAGATCGAACAGGCGTTGGAAAAGGCCAATCCCGCCGAGGCCAACGGCAACTACAGTGAGATCGGCGAACTGAAGCGCCGTTACACCTGGAATCATGCCGGTGCCCTGCTGCATGACGTGTACTGGGCAGTGATGGGCGGCGAGGGTGATCCCGGCAAAGGCCCGGAAGTGATGAAGGCCATCGAAAAACAATTCGGCTCCTTCGACAAATGGAAGGCGGATTTCAAGGCCACCGCGGTCTCCGCCAAGCTCAGCGGCTGGGGCCTGTTGGTTTATGATGCCTTGTGGTCAAAGCAGCTTCTCAATGTGCTGGTGGATGAGCATCAATACGGCGCCATCTGGGGCGGAATTCCCCTGATTGCCTGCGATGTGTTCGAGCACGCTTACTACCACAAGGACGGCCCGGGCCGGGCGAAGTACATCGACAATTTCCTCGCCAAGCTGCATTGGGGCCGTATCAATGACCGCTACAAGTTGTATGTGAAGTAATCCAACCGGCATTCGCCTTGCTTGGCGGCCGGTGCTGACTGTGAGTGGCCTTGAGAGTTGGATCTCAAGGCCATTCCTTTTAATCGGCGCCAGCGCCGCGTCGACGCGCGGTGCAGGGAGCCAGGAGCCTCTCCGTCAAAAAAATTTGACAACCCCAAATTTTTTGTTATATTGGCCGCGCTGCGCCGCCCGGTGAATGCCGCGCGAGTCGTTTTCGCCGGTGTGAGATGCACCTGCGCACGGATTTCGCGCAAAGAAAGCTTTTCAGCACTGGGTTGCGGCTTGGTGCCGGAGAAGATGCCGACAACCTGACACAAGAAGGGAGTGGTGTATCTCCGCGAAGGCGAGGCACTTCCGGCCGGTCGCAAGTAGCAATCAACTTTTTGGAATCACTGACGGACGAACATGAATCATCCCCCACATCCCATACCGCCGCAACAGCCGCCGCGACCGGTTCCCGGCGCGAAAAACCTCATCGCCGTGGCCAGCGGTAAAGGCGGCGTGGGCAAGACCACAGTGTCGGTTAATCTCGCAGTGGCCCTGGCGCAACGCGGGCTGCGGGTGGGTTTGCTCGATGCCGATATCTACGGCCCCAACGTGCCGATGATGACCGATACATTGAAAGCCAAGCTCAGCGCCACACCGCAGGGCCGCATCCAGCCGATCGAAAAATTTGGCATCAAAATCGTGTCCATCGGCTATGTCAGCGAAGGTGATACGGCCGTGATTTGGCGCGGTCCGCTCGTCGGCCGCATGATCACCCAGTTTCTCACCGAAGTGGACTGGGGCGAGTTGGATTATCTGGTGGTGGATTTGCCGCCCGGCACCGGCGATGCGCAACTCACGCTCTCCCAGGCGGTGGCGCTGACCGGCGCCGTGGTCGTGACCACGCCGCAGGACGTGGCCCTGAGCGACGCCAAAAAAGGCATCAACATGTTTCGCAAGGTGGAAGTGCCGGTGTTGGGCATCATCGAAAACATGAGCTATTTCAGTTGCCCCCATTGCGGCCAGCGCACCGAAGTGTTCGCGCACGGCGGCGGCCGGGAGGCGGCGAAAAAATTCGAAGTGCCGTTCCTCGGGGAGGTGCCGCTCAACATGGCGATTCGAGTCGGAGGGGATGAAGGCCGGCCGATCGTGACCCAAAGCGCCGAGGCCGGTATTCAGGCTGCGTTCCAGCAGATCGTGGAGAATCTGATCGCGCAAGTGGCAGCGCAGAGCTCGCACGCCGGCGCCGGCAACGAACTGTTGGGAAAAGTGTTCAAGCTTTCCTGAATGCTGAGGAGGAAGCAGGCAAGCGCGCGGTGCGTCGCACGACCGAGTGACAGTTGCTGCGGCCAGCCTTGGCAAAGCCCCCCGCAATCCGGTTTACGCAGTAGCAGGCAGGGGGCGTAATACCACATAGCCAGCGGGAAATGCCCAGTGCGGAGGGAGTTTTGTCATCGCAGCAATAGTCACGGGATATGCAGCGCGAGAGGAGTTCTATGGCCAGCAACGATAGCCCCGCCGCAGGTCATGCGCAAAGTCAAAATCGCTCGGAGAAGCAGCCAAACTCAGAGAAGGTCCAGCCTTCTCCCGCAGAGCTTTGGATTCGGTTTTGGGGGGTGCGAGGCAGCTATCCGGTGCCCGGCCCGCACACCGTGCGTTACGGCGGCAATACCGCCTGCGTCGAAGTCCGCAACGCCTACCATCGCATCATTCTCGATGCCGGCACCGGCCTGATCGCTCTCGGCGATCTGCTCATGTCCGAATATCAGGCCGCCCGTGCCGCGGACCCGGGCCAGCCGCAGGAACCGTTCACCATCACGATTCTGCTGAGCCACACCCATCACGATCATATTCAAGCCCTGCCGTTCTTTCTGCCGGCTTATTCCAGCCAAACCCGGCTTTATGTTTATGGCCCGCAGTTACTGGGCGTCGATTTGCGCGATAGCATCTCCCTGACCATGACGGCGCGCTATTGCCCCGTGCGGCTGGAGGAATTGAACGCGCACAAGATCATCGAAAACCTGGCGGATTCCGATCGACTGCTCTACCGCAATTCCGAAAAAGCCCCAAAGATCTATGGCGCGCGCGAGGAATTGCCGCCGCCGCGGCCCGGCGATTTGTTGGTGAGCATCCTGCGCAGCTATGCCCATCCCAAAGACGGCGTTTTTGTTTTCAAGATCGCGAACAACGGCAAGCGCGTCGTTTATGCCACCGACATCGAAGGCTACACCGGCGGCGACTCCCGCCTCATCGAGTTTGCCCGCGATGCCGATGTGCTGATTCATGACGCGCAATACACACACGAAGAATATTCCAACCCGCATTTCCCCACCCAAGGCTTCGGCCACAGCACCATCGAAATGGCCTGCGAAGTGGCGCGCAAAGCCCGGGTGGGCAGGCTGATTCTGTTTCATCACAACCCGCGCCATGCGGATGAGGACATGGATCGCATCCAGGAATATGCCCGCACCCTCTTCAAGCCGGCCTACGCCGCCCATGAAGGCATGGAAATCCACCTCAGCCCATGAACCCACCCACTCACTTGCAGGAAAGCCAGAACGAATTCGCCGCCGCCACCACCGCCGAGATGGCGGAGATCGTGCTGCCGAACGACGCCAACCTGCTCGGCAACATCCTGGGCGGCAAGGTCATGCACCTGATTGACATTGCCGCGGCCGTGGCCGCCTCGCGCCACTGCCACAGCGCCGTGGTCACCGCCAGCGTTGACTATCTCGAATTTCACCACCCCGTCAGAGTCGGCGATCTCATCCTCATCCGCGCCGCCCTCAACCGCGCCTTTCACACGTCCATGGAAATTGGCGTGAAAGTCTGGTCGGAAAACTTGCTCACCGGCGAACGCAAACACACCAGCTCGGCCTATCTCACTTTTGTCGCGCTCAACGAACAGGGCCGGCCGGTTGCCGTGCCTGCCTACGTTCCGCTCACCGCGGCCGAACAACGCCGGTGGCACGCTGCGGAAGTGCGGCGCGCGACACGCTTGCAAATGAAGAACAAATTCGCTAAATAGTGTCCGTCCGAAGTCGCGACCGGTAGAGTGTCCTGCCCCGGCTTGGCCGCTGCAGGTGAAAACTCCGAGCGTGCCGAGGCTCGAGGTTTTGGAAACCCCGGCTCAGATGAGGTCTGAACTTTTTCGAAAAGACACCCAAAGTAGCGCCGGCGCCCGCCACAGTGACTGGGGCAGCGTGCTACGGCATTTCACCTGCAAGATTCGACGAAATTTCCCCTCTTGGCAACGACAATTTTGTGCAGCTCGATTTGGCAAAGGAGAGCGAGATAAGCGATTTCGTTACCGTCTGCAAAGAAGTCGATCTTCCCGCAGGCGCCATCCGCAAAGTGGAAGTGCAGGGCCAGACGATCGTGCTCTACAACGTCGGCGGCAAGCTCTACGCCACCCAGCAGGAATGCCTCCACCGCCAAGGCCCGCTTGACGAAGGCGAATTGCAGGGTACCGTCATCACCTGCCCCTGGCATGGCTGGCAATATGATGTCACCACCGGCGAAAATCTCGGCAACCGCGCCAGAAAACTCAAAACCTACGCCGTGCGCAATGCCGGCGGGGAAGTGCAAGTCGCGTTGTGAGCGGCACGACATGCGCGCGCGGCCGCACTGCTGCGGATTGAACAAGGGACGGTTCTCGCATGTCCAATTCGATCATCGCCGCCGGCTTGAAAGACGATTTGCAGGCACTGGCCACCGCCCACGGCTGTGATTTGTTCGGCGTTGCGCCGGCTTCGTTCTTTGAAGAGTTGAATCACTATCCGGCTTGGCTGGCGGCCGGCTATGCCGGCGAGATGGCCTATCTTCACCGCCAGCTCCCCAATCGTATGAACGTGCACAGCCTCCTGCCCGAGGCCAAGTCCGTCATCGTCATCGGTGTGGTCTATCACACCCCGCCACCGCTCTCCACCGCTATGCGCGAGCCAGGCCGCGGCTGGATTTCCCGCTACGCCTGGGGCGATGACTATCATGATCTCCTGCGCCGCAAGCTGACTGCGCTGCACGAATATCTCACGGCGCGCCTCGGCGAGGATTATCAAGGCCGGTATTACACCGACACCGGGCCGGTGCTCGACCGTGTGTTTGCCAAGTATGCCGGCCTGGGCTGGTTCGGCAAAAATACCAACCTCATCAACCAGCGCCTGGGCAGTTGGTTCTTCATCGGCGAATTGATTACCAATCTGGCGTTGCCGGTGGAGGCGCCCCCGCCCGATCGCTGCGGAAGCTGCACCCGCTGTCTCGAAGCTTGCCCGACGCAGGCCTTCGTCGCTCCCTATGTGCTGGACGCCAGCCGGTGCATCTCTTACTTGACCATCGAGCTGCGCGGCGCCATTCCGGATGAACTGCGCGCGCCGCTCGGCAATCATCTCTTTGGTTGTGATATTTGCCAGGACGTCTGTCCCTGGAACCGCAAGGCCGCGACCACAGCGGATCCGGCGTTTTCGCCGCGGCCCGGCCTGGTGGCGCCCCCGCTGCACAGCATGGCGGAATTGACGGAGGAGGAATTTCGCCGGCGCTTCAAAAACTCTCCGGTGAAACGCGCCAAATGGCGCGGCTTGCTGCGCAACGTGCTGCTCGCCATCGGCAACAGCGGGCTGCCCGACCTGCGGCCGTGGGCGGAACGGTTTCTCGACCATCCCGATCCGGTGCTGGCCGAGGCTGCGCAGTGGGCTTGCAGGCGCCTGGTGCAAACATCTGCCGACCGCGCAGCGAGTCAGTGAAAGGTAGGCGCTTGCCAGCGCAAGATTGCTCTGCTGGTGTTGATTCATAAGTGAAGTTGCCGCATTCATGAGGCGCATCATGGCGACAATTGTTCTGCCCATTTTCCCGCTGCCCAATATCGTCTTCTTTCCCAAAGTGCTTCTGCCGCTGCACATCTTCGAGCCGCGCTACAGACAAATGGTGACCGACGCCCTGGAGCATGAACGCCAGATCGGCATGATTCTGCTGAAGGAGGGCGGCGACGTTGACAGCGCCGGCTTGCCTGCGGTCTATCGCATCGGCTGCATGGGGCGCATCGAAGCTTACGAACGTTTGCCCGAGGGCCGCTTCAACATCCTGCTGCACGGCTTGAACCGTTTTGAGCTGGTAAAATTCGTGAAGGAGAAACCCTATCGCATCGCCGTGGTGAATCTGCTCGACGACATGCCCTCGGCGCGGGAGACGCACGAGCAGTTGCGCGCGCGCGATCATTTGCTCGAACGGTTCTTTGCCTATTTCAATCAAGTGCTCGGCATCGACATGAATGACAATCGCTGGGACCGCAGCGCCTCGCTGGAGGTTGTGGTCAACCAAGTCGCCGCGATTCTCGATATTCCGGTGGGCGACAAGCAGCAACTGCTGGAGATGCCGGCCGTGGAAAAACGCCTGGACGTCGTGCAGGGCATTGTTGACGGCCGCCTGAATTATGCCGAAAAACTGCGCCAGATTGTGGCCAGCATGCGCGTCGTTCCTGATGATCCCGAACTCAACTGAACCCCGCCGCCCCGCGGCCGCTTGCACCATGCCCTCGAGGTTGCCGATGAACGTTGAATTCCTCTGCCCGCACTGCCGTGCGGAAAATAAAACCACCGCCGGCACTCCTCTGATCAACTGCCGCGGTTGCGCGCAAAGCGTGACGCTGAACTTCAGCGCGCACAGCCGGCAATCCGGCCAGATCGATCAGTGCGCCGTGTGCGGCAATCAGGGTTTCTATTTGCAGAAGGATTTCAACCCGCGGCTCGGTCTCCTCATCTTCGCGATCGGCGTGCTGTTCAGCTATCATACCAAATTCCTCAGCCTGTTCATCGCCACCGCGCTGGATTTTGCGCTCTATTACTTTCTGCCGACGGTGACGATTTGCTACCAGTGCCGCGCCATCTACCGGGACTTCCAGGAGAATCCCGCACATCGCGGCTTTGACCATCTCACGGCCTTGCAGTATTCCAAAACCGCAACATGAAAATCCGGATTCTGCTGTATGCCAGTCTGCGCGACGCGGTCGGCGCCCGCGAAGTTGAAATAGAACTGCCCGGCCCGCTGACGCCGCTGCAAATCGCCGAACGGCTCGCCTCACAATATCCCCGGTTGGGCCCTCATCTCAAATCCCTCTCGTTTGCGGTGGATGGTGAATTCGTGCCGGCGCATGCCGCACTCACCCAGGTGAGGGAGCTGGCGCTGCTGCCGCCGGTGAGCGGCGGCTTGGGTCAGGCTTGGTGAGCGGCCTCGACCGCGACGCCTCGCTTCATTCTCGGGGGTGACCCTGGCGCCGGCGTCCCGTCTGCCGCAATGATGAAGTCTGCGCGACGCCCTGGCATTGCGCAGCAACGAACAAATGACTTGAGATTCTGCCGGACTCTTTTAACTTTCACTGATCACTCGAGCCGGCGCAACACGAGAATGCGATTGAACCTGAACGCATGATTGCCCTGACCGACAAACCCATTGATCTCGCCGAGCTGCTGGCACACGCGGAAGACCACGGTAGCGGCGGTGTCGTCATATTCCTGGGGCGCGTGCGCGATCATTCCCAGGGGCAGCAGGTGATCGGCCTGGAGTACGAGGCTTATGAGGCCATGGCCCTTGCCCAGATGCAGAAGATTGCGGACGAGGCCCGGCAGCGCTGGTCGGTGCGCAAACTGGCCATCGCGCACCGCTTTGGCCGGCTCGCCCTCGGTGAGGTGAGCGTGGCCATCGTGGTGTCGTGCGCGCACCGTGCCGATGCCTTTGCCGCCTGCCGTTTTGTGATCGACACGATCAAGCACGCGGTGCCCATCTGGAAAAAAGAATTTCGCCCCGACGGCAGTTTTTGGGTTGAGGGCTGCCAGGCGCACGGTGTGACCTCAAATTCTCAACATTCTCAAACTGAACGAGAGGATACTGTGATATGATGGTTGAGCTTAGCATTGTGCCGGTGGGCCGCGATGCGCACCTCGGTGCGGCGGTCGCGGCCGCCGTTAAGATTGTCCATGAAAGCGGCCTGGAATATCGCCTGACCCCGATGGGCACGGTGCTCATCGGCGAGTGGGAACCGGTGATGGCGGTGGTGCGCAAGTGCCACGCTGCCGTACGGCAGCAGCATGAGCGTGTGCTGACCCGCATCAAAATTGATGACTTCAAGGGGCGCGAACGGCTGCCGGAGGAAAAAGTGCAGGCGGTGGAAAAGATCCTGGGATTCGCGGTGCGCAAGTAAGCCGGCAATTGTTTCTGCCGGCCGCGGGTGAGGGGCGGCAAAGTCGAAACCTCGCCCCGGAGTAGCCGCCAGGCACGCCGTTTTCTGCACGGCGGCGGATTCGCCGGGCAGAGGCAGGCAATTGGCGATTGAGAGCAAACAGGTATTACGGAGGAGGAAGCGAACCATGAGCACCAACGGCCAACCAATCTTGTTTGTCTTGCCGGCCCATGCTTTTCGCCAGGAACAATACGAAGCTGCCCGCGCCGCTTTGGAAAAGCGCGGGCTCAAAGTCGTGGTGGCCTCGACGGTACCGGCGGGTGCGATCGGCAGCCAGGGCATCGCGGTCAATCCCGAGGTGCTGGTCGACAGCGTCAACCCGGAGGAGTATGCCGGCGTGGTGTTGATCGGTGGCCATGGCGCCAGCCAGTACTGGTATGATCACAAGCTCCACGAGATTCTGCGCGCGCATGCGCGCGCAGGCAAACCCATTGCCGCCATCGATCGCGCCATCGTGGCGTTGGGCGTGGCCGGCCTGCTGCAAGGCCGCAAAGTCACCGGCCATATTTCCGTGTTCGAGAAACTCTCGAATTTCGGCGCGGACTACACCGGCAGCAAGCTCGAGCGGGACGGCAATCTCCTGACCGCGGAGGGTGCCTCCGCCGTTTCGCTGTTTGCCGAAGAATTGGCGAAGACTTTCTCCCAGAACTAGCCTGATGACCGCGCGCAAAACGACACCGCCGCTGTACAATGCCTACGGCCGTTACCTGCAGGAGAAGTTCGGCCAGCGCGTGCACAAAGTCAGCGTGCATGCCGGTTTCACCTGCCCCAACCGTGACGGCACGGTGGCGCGCGGCGGCTGCACGTATTGCAACATCGTCAGTTTCACGCCGGAAAGCGCGCGGCCGAAGTATTCCGTGCGCGATCAGATTCAAGCCGGCATCGCCTTTCTCGAACGGCGCTTCGCGGCGCAGCGGTTCATCGTCTATTTTCAGCCCTACAGCAACACCTATGCGCCGGTCGAGCATCTGCAAACCTTGTTTCGCGACGCCGTGCAGCACCCGCGGGTCGTCGGCCTGGCGATTGGCACGCGGCCGGATTGCGTCGAGGAAGCCAAGCTGACCATGCTGGCGCGGCTGGCGCAGGAAACCTACGTCAATCTCGAGTTCGGCCTGGAATCGATCTATGATGAGACCCTGCGCCTGATCAATCGCGGCCACGATTTTGCCTGCACGCGCGCCGCAATTGCGCAGGCGCGCGCCTTCGGCCTGCCGGTCACGCTGCATGTCATTCTCGGCTTTCCCAATGAAACCGAGGCGCAATGGCTGGCCATGGCCGACGCCATCAACGCGCTGGAGGTGACGGTGCTCAAGATTCACAACCTGCACGTTGTCAAGCACACGGAACTGGCGCGGCAATACCAGCAGCAGCCGTTTCACGTGTTCTCCTACGACGAGTGGGTGTCGTTGGTCATCCGGTTTCTCGAACGGCTGTCGCCGCGGATTGTGATCGAGCGGCTGCACGGCGAGGCGCCGCGCGACCTGCTGATCGCGCCGCGCTGGCATCTCTCGCGCGCTGAAATCATCCAGGGCATTGCCGCGGAGATGCGGCGCCGCGGCACCTATCAAGGACGTTTGCTGGAACAGCCGACCCCAACCGCTGCGGCGCCGGGCGCGGCGGCAGAAGGAGCATCCCATGGCTGCTGACAAAGAGAAAACCATTCGCCGGCATTTCATGTTGCTGGCCCTCGCGCTAGTCGCGGTGCTGACGCTGCTCGCGCTGTTGTTTCCGGCCGCGGGTGGTGCGCCGGCTTGCCGGGCCGCGAAGGTCATGCCCAACCCTTGAGAAACAACAGTTATGGTTGATCCCAAACGACAACAGCACCAGAGTGAGGCAAAGCAGGATTCTTCCGAGGGCGGCACGCCGGAGACGCGGCCGCGATCGTCATTGACTTTTGTGGATAATGAATTCGATCATGAAACCGGGCCGCGCGCGGAACGCGCCGGACACAGCCGCACCGTCGCCCTCATTCACGAGCTGCTCGAGCAACTGGGGGAAGACCCCAGCCGCCAGGGGCTGGTGCGCACGCCCAAACGCGTGGCCGATGCCTATGCTTTTCTGACCGCCGGCTATCACAGCGACGTGCAAGCGATTCTCAACAATGCCCTGTTCGACGAACAGTACAATGAAATGGTGATCGTGAAGGACATCGATTTCTACAGCCTGTGCGAGCACCATTTGCTGCCGTTCTATGGCCGCTGCCACGTGGCCTACATTCCCGAGGGCCGGGTGGTGGGTCTGAGCAAGATCCCCCGCATTGTCGAAGTGTTCGCCCGCCGCCTGCAGGTGCAGGAACGCATGACCAACGAGATTGCCAAGACACTCATGGAAGTTCTGCGCCCGGCCGGCGTCGCGGTGGTAACGGAAGCCCGGCACTTGTGCATGATGATGCGCGGCATTCAGAAGCAAAACACGGTGGTGACCAACAGCGCGTTGCTCGGCATCTTTCACGATGACCGCGCCTGCCGCGAGGAATTCATGCAGCTCATCAGCCACCGCCAGATGAGTTGATTGCCCTGCGTCGCTGTCAGGTTGTTGCGGAGCGGCCAGGCCGGCCGGCTCGGTTGCTGTTGCCCAACGCAGAGGAGATGAGTCATGAAACTTGTATTCCTCGGGCATTCCTGTTTTCTGCTCGAGACGGGAACGCATCGTCTGCTGCTCGATCCGTTTCTCACCGGCAATCCCGTGGCGGCGGTGAAAGCGGAGGAGGTGGCCTGTGATTTCATTCTGATTTCTCACGGCCACGGTGATCACGTCGGTGATGCCGTTGCGATTGCGCGGCGCACCGGCGCCCTCATCATTGCGAATCACGAGATTGCGACATTCTGCGGCCGCCAGGGTGTGCCGAGTCACGGCATGAGCATCGGGGGCAGCCACGGATTTCCCTTTGGCCGCGTCAAGCTGACCATCGCCCATCACGGCTCGGGATATGAAACCGACAACGGTTTCCTGTACCTGGGCAGTCCCGCGGGCTTCTTGCTCTCCGCCGAAGACCAAGTCGTCTATCACGCCGGCGACACGGGCCTGTTCCTGGACATGCAGCTCATCGGCCAGATGAACGCCATTGATGTCGCCCTGCTGCCCATCGGCGACAATTACACCATGGGTGTCGCGGATGCGGCCAAGGCCGTCGCGTTTCTGCAACCCCGAATCGCGATCCCGATGCACTACAACACCTTCCCGGTCATCGCCGCTGACCCGCGCGAGTTTGCCGACCGGGTTGCCGGCACCAAAACGCGCGTGGTGATTCTCAAGCCCGGCGAGCACTTTGCATTCTGAACCGGTTGCGCCGCGGTGTCATCCCCTCACGCGAGGGGCCGGCGGCGCGCTGCACGCCTGCGCAGGGCAGCGGAGCAAGCATGGCGTTTTTTCCATTGGATCTCCGGATTGTCGCAGTGGGAAAACTGCGCCAAGCGCATTGGCTGGCGGCCGCCCGCGATTATCAGCAGCGGCTGCAGCACTATTTTGCCTTCGACGTCGTCGAAATCAAGGATCGCGTCGGCAAAGGACTGTCGGAAACCGAGGCGGTCGCGGCCGAGGGGCGGGAACTGAGCCAGGCCTTGCGCCGGGAAGCGCGCGTGGTGGTGCTCGACGATCAAGGCCGGCAGCGGGACAGTCAAGCGTTCGCGCGCTGGTTGCAACGTTTGCTCGAACACGGCCCGCGCGCGGTGGATTTCGTGCTGGGCGGCCCGCTGGGCTTGAGCGCGGAGGTGCGCGGCCGCGCGCATGAACGCCTGGCGCTTTCGACCATGACCTTGCCGCATGAACTTGCCCGCATCGTGCTGCTCGAACAGCTTTATCGCGCCGGCACGATTTTGCGCGGCGAAAAATATCACAAATAGAGAGGAACCTTCTTTGAGTCAAATGACCTCGACGCCGGAGCCGCAAACCGGGACTTATTTTCAGAAAGGACTTGGCCTCAAGGCCTTCGCGCAGGAGCAGTTGACGCGCGACTATCACAGCCGGGTGGTGGAATATCTACGCCGCCACGATCACGTGTTGCGCGCCGGCAATCTGCAATTTCATCTTGCCAAGGAGTTCGGTTTTTGCTACGGCGTTGAGCGCGCCGTCGAATACGCCTATCAAGCGCGCGAAAAATTCCCCGACCGCCGCATTTTTCTCACTGGTGAGATCATTCACAATCCTCACGTCAACCGGCGCATGCTCGCAATGAAAATCGGTTTTCTGAGCGGGCAATACGGCCAGGGCAACGATTTCGGCATGCTGCAACCGGAGGATGTCGTCATCCTGCCCGCCTTCGGTGTCACCATACAGGAATTCCAGCAGCTCTCGGCGATCGGCTGCATCCTGGTGGACACCACTTGCGGCTCGGTGTTGAACGTTTGGAAACGGGTGGAACAATACGCCCGCGACGGCTTCACCGCGGTGATTCACGGCAAGTATGCGCATGAGGAAACCCGCGCCACCAGCAGCCAGGCGATGAAATATGCCGCCGGCCGCTATCTCGTGGTGCGTGACATGGCGGAGATCGAGGAAGTGTGCGCCTTCATCGCCGGCCGCCGCTCGCGCGAGGATTTGCTGGCGCGTTTCAGCGCTGCGATTTCGCCGGGCTTCGATCCCGATCGCGATCTCGTCAAAGTCGGCGTCGCCAATCAAACCACCATGCTCTCCAGCGAATCGCTGGCGATTGCCGAGCGCCTCAAGGCCGCGATGATCGAAAAATACGGCGCCGCCGAAATCGAACAGCACTTCCGCAACTTCGATACGATTTGCAGCGCCACCCAAGACCGCCAGGACGCGGTGCTGGAGCTGGTGAAAAACCACCGCCTCGATCTCATGCTCGTCATCGGCGGCTACAACAGCAGCAACACCAATCATCTCGTCGAGATCGCCGGGCACAACACCCGCGCGTATCACATCGATGATGCCGGCTGCCTGGTGGATGCGCACACCCTCCGCCACAAACCCGTGGGCCAGCCCGCCGAAATTGCCGCAACCAACTGGCTGCCGGCCGGCGAGTTGAGAATCGGATTGACTGCCGGCGCCTCCACGCCCAACAACAAGATCGGCGAAACCATCGCGCGCCTGGCGCAATTGCGCGGCTTCAACCTCGAGGACTGGATGATTGACTGAGACGGCGCGACCGAGCTACACGATTGCCGCGGCCTGCGAAGCCGAGTTGCGGGTGAAAGACTCGCGCTTTGTCGCCTGGCTGGCGCCCGCGCAATCCCGCGAGCAAGCCGAGGCACTGATTGCCGGCCGCGCGCAGCAATTCGCCGAGGCCCGCCATAATTGCCACGCCTTTCGCCTCGGCTTGGGCGAACAGTTGCTGGCGCACAGCAGCGACGCGCAGGAGCCTTCCGGCAGCGCCGGCAGGCCGATGTTGCAGGCGCTGGCCGCGCACCGGCTCACCAATCTCGTTGCCGTCGTATCGAGATACTTTGGCGGCACCAAGCTCGGCATCGGCGGTTTGATGCGCGCTTACAGCGGCGCAGTGCAGGCCGCTATTGCGCGCGCCACCCTGGTGCCGTCGCATCCCCGCATTTGCCTGCGCCTGAACTACGCCTATCACCACTCCGCGGCGGTGGAAAAAGCCCTGCATCAATATGATGTCGAAACTCTGCAAAGTGATTTTGGCGCTGCGATCAGCCGCCTGGTCGCGATTCGCCAAGAACTGGCGCCATTATTCCGCACCAGCCTGAGCGACTGGAGCGGCGGTCGCGTGCAGATTCAATCAGCAGGAGACCCCGCTTTGCAGTGAATCAAATCCCCGGCTGGTTGATTTGTCGCGCCTGGAAGTTTCGGCGTTGCCCCCTGCCAATTCTGTTCTCAGCAAGGAGGCCTTGGCGGCCGGAGGAGAGGGCAAGGCGGGGGATAAGGGATGAGGAGCGCAGGGCGCGCCCCACTCCCTTTGCCCCTCACCCTTTTTACCGCAAAGACTTCACCTCATCAAAACCAGCTTCCGCTGCGCGGTAAATTCCCCGGCCTTGATCACGTACAGATACACCCCGCTCGCCACGTTCTCGCCGGACTCGTTTTTGCCATCCCACATCACTTCATATTTGCCCATTTCGTACACGCCTTCAACCAAAGTGCGCATGAGTTGACCGCTCAGGTTGTAAATCACCAGCTTCACCTCTCCGCGTGCTGGCAACTGAAAACTGATCACGGTGCTCGGATTGAACGGGTTCGGATAATTTTGCTCCAACTGATAACTGATCACCGCGGACTGATCACTGCTCACTTCTTCTTCCTCAAGAGACGGCTTCGGCAAATCCCCCGGCCCCGGCAAGGAACCCGGCGAATCGTGATGCAGGAACAGGCAATCACGCGCCACAAGAATCTCGTTGGCGCGCAACGCGCCGCGCAACTGGCTGTTCTTTTCCAGCACGGCTTTGGCCTGCGGCGCATTGAACGTGCCGAGCAGATAGGCTTCGCGGCCGAGGGTGAGGCTGCTCTGCCGCGTGTTGATCGTGACCAACTCGCTGTCGCCCTCGCCATTGGGCAGCAGCCGCATGGCCACTTCATGGCCCAGATAGAGGTTGCTCACGACATTGAGCGTGATCGGCTCGCCGCTGCTCAAATCGATTTCGAGCACGGCAGTGGTGGTCGTGCTGCCGTTGTAGCGCAGTGCGGTGAAAAAGTAATCGCCGCTGCTGAGCTTGAGCGTGCTGAAGCTGTTGAGCACCACATGATGGTAAGAGCCCGGCAACAGGGTGAGCGTGCCGTTGCTCGGCACGAAATGGCTCGGCCCGCCGGCGGAGTAACTCAAGCTCGGCAACGCCTCAAAATCAACCGGGCCGAGCGTGAGCGTGCCGTTGATCACACCGGCGTTGGCTACGGGCAGCGGCGAAGTCACGTTGCCGTTGATGAGATTGTTTTTGGAGATGGTGATCTTTCCGATTGCCGTCAGATCGGAGTTATACGCGCTCGGCGAGCCTTTCTCGATGGTCAGCGCGCCATTCGAATGGATCCTGCCGCTGGGCGTGGCTTGCTTGGTTTGTTGCAGCGTGATCTTGTTGGCGAGCAAGACGAACGCGTCGTCCGCCGGCGGCGCCACGGGATTGACGGCAATGTTCTGGCTGGCGCTGTTCGTGCAACTGTTGCCGTCGGTGAAAGAATAGGTCACCGTGTGCGTGCCGACTCCGGCAACGCTGGGATCGAACATCGTTCCCGAAATCCCCGGCCCGGCAAAAGATCCGCCCGCAGGGGAGACGGCAGAGGAAAGATCTGCCGGCGCATCTGTCACGAGGAACGGCCCGGCGGGATCGAACGTCACTGCCGGCAGCGGATTCACGACGATATTCTGGCTCGCGATGTTCGTGCAACTGTTGCCGTCGGTGAAGGAATACGTGATCGTGTGCGTGCCGGCGCCGGCGTCGCTCGGCGTGAAG
>JAKLJX010000008.1 GCA_023150945.1 bacterium
GCTCCATAAGGTCTCATGCCTCTTAATATAATCAAAAAACTGTCAATTTCCTATTACTTATGCAAAACTCAATAAGTTCGTCACAGCGCTACAAACAAATCGAATCTCTCGACTTCACATGAGTTGCCGGCACAAGGAAGCAAGAGTATCTGTAAAAATCAAGACCTTCCTGTGCCGCCAGCCTCAACGCCGATCGCCGCAATCCGCAACAGTTCTCTTTCCCCAGCCGGAGGTTGTTCCGCATTGCTGCGATTCTGGCGACGGCGTCTGACGATTCACTTCAGACGCCAATAGGGGAACATCGTTCTTTCAAATCCTATGCCATCGACCGTGGAATTGGTAATATGATTTTCCTGGAATTAACCCCCTGCCACGGCAGCGTTGACGGTGCCTGTTTTCCGGCAATTCTCATCTCTGCGAAAACGATTCCGAATTCTTGAAGTGCGAACAAAAACGGCGCACGTGCAGGTGTGCGCCGTCGCACCGGCGATTGGGGGGAGCGGCAGCCTGCGCGCAACACCTCCGCGCTGCGGGCAACAGCCTCTCCTCCTTCTTGCCGGTCGGTCTCTCCCCGGGCTACCGCCTCACAGCGCGGCGTGATACGCTTCCGGCCTGAAGCTCTTCAGCGCTTTCATGTATTGCGCGCGTTCGAATGCGGAAGGATCCGCGCTGTTGATCTGGCTCATGCTGCCCTGCATTTGCTGGACGGACTCGTATTCGTTCTCCTCCATCCAGCGCACCAGGTTTTGCTCGACGCGGCGCAGATGATCGACACCATAGCGCAGCAGCGCCGCGGCCATCATTGTCACGTTGGCGCCCACCATCAGCATCTTCACCACGTCCGGGGCATCATGAATCCCGCTGGTTGCCGCGAGATCAGCCTTCAGGCGGCCGAAGAGAATGCCGATCCAGGTCAGCGGCAGGCGCAAGGCCTGCGGCGTGCTGAGCAGGACATTGGGCCGGACTTCCAGACTTTCAAGATCAATGTCCGGTTGATAAAAGCGATTGAACAGCACCAGCCCGTTCGCGCCCGCCGCGTCAAAGCGATGCGCCATGTTGGCAAGATTGCTGAAGAACGGGCTGAGCTTGATGGCCACCGGAATCTTCACCGCGGCCTTCACCGCCTTGAGCACGTCCAGATAGCGCTGTTCGATTTCTGCGCCGCTGAGTTCGAGGTCGGTGGGAATGTGATAGACGTTCAATTCCAGCGCGTCGGCGCCCGCCTGTTCGATCAGCCGGGCAAAGTCGATCCAGCCGCCGACCGTGGAACCGTTCAGGCTGGCGATGATGGGTATATCGACTGCCTGCTTGGCGCGGCGAATATGCTCGAGGTAACCGTCCGGCCCGAGATGGAATTCCTGCGGCTGGGGGAAATACGTGAGCGCCTCGGGAAAACTCTCCGTGCCATAAGTGAGGTGATGATTGAGTTCGTAGGTTTCCAGGCGCAATTGCTCTTCAAAGAGGGAATACAGCACGACTGCGGCCGCGCCTGCCTCCTGCATGCGCTCGAGGCTGCTGATCTCCTCGGACAGCGGCGAAGCGGAAGGCACCAACGGCGTGCGCAGTTTCATGCCGAGATAGGTTGTCGTCAAATCCATGTCATCGTTCTCCGTAGCGTTAGCGAAACAAGCGCGAAAAAAGAGGTTCTCCAGCGTGGCGCCGGCCGGATGACGGTGCGGGCCGCGGGGCCGCCGGTTCCGTCACCCGCAGCCACTCACGCCTTCCCCTCTTCACCTTTGGCTTTGCCGTTGCCGGTGGGGCGCGCCGCCAGATACTCATAGAGTTTCCAGCGCGTATGGACATCCTCCTGCGCTTCCTTGAGCATGCGCTTGGCGTCTTCCGGCTTGCTTTTGGTCAACATCTTGAAACGGTTCTCCATGTAGAGAAATTTTTCCACCGGCAGCTTGGGCGCGGAAGAATCGAGCACGAACGGATTCTCGCCATGCCGGGCGCGGTCGGGATGGTAGCGATACAACGGCCACTGGCCCGAATCCACCGCCGCTTTTTGATTCTGCATCGCCGTCGCCATGTTGATGCCGTGCGCGATGCAATGGCTGTAGGCGATGATCAGCGACGGCCCTTCATACGCTTCCGCTTCGAGGAACGCCTTGAGCGTGTGTTCGTCTTTCGCGCCCATGGCCACGCGCGCCACGTAAACGTTGCCGTAGGTCATGGCAATCAGACCGAGGTCTTTTTTCGCCGCCGGCTTGCCGCCCGCCGCGAACTTGGCCACTGCGCCGCGCGGCGTGGCTTTCGACATTTGCCCGCCGGTGTTCGAATAAACTTCGGTATCGAGCACGAGCACGTTGACGTCGCGGCCGCTGGCGAGCACGTGATCCAACCCGCCGAAACCGATGTCATAAGCCCAGCCGTCGCCGCCCATGATCCACACGCTTTTGCGCACCAGCATGTCGGCGAGCGTCAGCAGCCGTTTCGCCTCGGGTGTCTCCAAACGCTGCAGTATCTTCTTGAGCAGATCGACGCGCATGCGCTGCTCGTAAATGTCGGCCTCGTCCTTTTGCGGCGCAGCCAGAATGGCATTGACGAGATCCTCGCCCACCGCGGCGGAGAGATCATGCAGCAGTTGCGCGGCCATCTCCTTTTGCTTGTCGATCGCCAGGCGGAAGCCCAGGCCAAACTCGGCGTTGTCTTCGAACAGGGAATTGGACCAGGCCGGGCCGCGGCCCTCGGCGTTCTTCGTCCACGGCGTGGTGGGCAGGTTGGCGCCATAGATCGACGAACAGCCAGTGGCATTGGCGACCAAAGCGCGATCGCCGAACAATTGCGTCACCAGTTTGACGTAGGGCGTCTCGCCGCAACCGGCGCAGGCACCGGAAAACTCAAACAGCGGCTCTTGCACCTGCTGCTGGCGAATCGTGCTGACCTTGACCTGGCGGCGATCCATCTCCGGGATGGTCAGGAAGAACTCCCAGTTCTTGCTTTCCGGTTCGCGCAGCGGCGGTTGCGGCCGCATGTTGATCGCCTTGATGCGCGTTTCGGATTTCTTCTTGGCCGGACACACGTCCACGCACAGGGCGCAACCGGTGCAATCCTCCGGTGCCACCTGAATCGAGTATTTCAGTCCCTGCCACTCGCGGTCGCGCGCGTCACAAGCCTTGAAGGTGGCGGGCGCATTGGCGAGCTGCTTTTCTTCGAAAACCTTGATGCGAATCACGGCATGCGGGCAAACCATCGCGCATTTGCCGCACTGAATGCAGATGTCCGGCTCCCACACTGGAATCTCCAGCGCAAGATTGCGCTTTTCCCATTTTGCCGTGCCCGTCGGAAACGTGCCGTCCACCGGCATGGCGCTCACCGGCAACTCGTCGCCGCGGCCGGCGATGATCGTGCCGAGCACGTCGCGCACAAATGGATCCGCCTGCTCGATGGGCGGCGGCGGGATGGTGAGGCTGCCGTTGAGGCCGGCGGGAATCTTCACTTCGAACAAATGCGCCAGCGTGCGATCGACCGCGGCAAGATTGATGCGGACGATCTCCTCGCCCTTCTTGCCGTAAGTCTCCACCACGGACTGTTTGATGGCGGCAATGGCCTCTTCTTTCGGCAGCACGCCGGAAAGCGCGAAGAAGCACACCTGCATCACGGTGTTGATGCGGCCGCCCATGCCGCTTTCGCGCGCGACTTTGGTGGCGTCGATGACGTAGAATTTCAGCTTCTTCTGGAGAATCTCCTCCTGCATCTTGCGCGGCAAGTGGCCCCACACCTCCTCCGGGCCATGAGCGATGTTGAGCAGGAAGGTGCCGCCCTCGACCAGACCCGCCAGCATGTCGTAGCGCTCCAAAAACACCGGCTGGTGACAGGCCACAAAATTGGGCCGCGACACCAGATAGGTGGAACGAATCGGCTGCGGGCCGAAGCGCAAATGCGAAACCGTCACCGCGCCGGCCTTCTTGGAATCATAGACAAAGTAGCCTTGCGCATAATTGTCGGTGTTCTCACCGATGATCTTGATCGAGTTCTTATTCGCGCCCACGGTGCCGTCCGAGCCCAGGCCGTAAAACAGCGCGCGAATCACGCTGTCCGGCTCGGTGGAGAACGCCGGGTCATACGGCAGACTGGTGTGCGTCACATCGTCCTGGATGCCGAGCGTGAAATGATTCTTGCGCGTGCTGTCCGTGAGATGATCGAACACGGCCTTCACCATGGCGGGGGTGAATTCCTTGGAGGACAAGCCGTAACGCCCGCCGATGATTTTGGGCATACTCTGCCACCAGCCTTGATCGATGCCCTCGTGCAGCGCGTTGACGCAATCGAGATAGAGCGGCTCGCCCGCGCTGCCCGGCTCCTTGGTGCGATCCAACACCGCCAGCGCCTTGACCGACGCCGGCAACGCAGCCAGGAAGCTCCGCACGTCGAACGGCCGGTAAAGCCGCACCTTCAGAACGCCGACATTCTCGCCGCGCGCATTGAGATCGTCCACCGTTTCATGCGCCGTTTCGCAACCCGAGCCCATGAGAATGATCACGCGCTCGGCTTTGGGCGCACCATAGTATTCGAACAGCCGGTATTGCCGGCCGGTGAGCCGCGCAAAGCGATCCATCACCTCCTGCACCGCCGCCGGGCAGGCGAGATAGTAGGGATTGACCGTCTCACGCGCCTGAAAGAAGATATCGGGATTCTGCGCGGTGCCGCGCAACACCGGATGATCCGGCGACAAGGCGCGGTTGCGATGCGCCAGGATCAATTCCTCATCGATCATGGCACGCATCACCTCATCGGGGAGCAGCTCGATCTTCGACACCTCGTGCGAAGTGCGGAAGCCGTCAAAGAAGTGGATGAAGGGAATGCGCGTCTTGAGCGTGGCCGCCTGGCTGAGCAAGGCGAAATCCATCGCCTCCTGCACCGAGGCCGCGCCCAACAGCGCGAACCCGGTGGCGCGCGCGGCCATCACGTCGCTGTGATCGCCAAAAATGGAAAGCGCCTGTGCCGCCACCGTGCGCGCCGCCACGTGAAAAACCGCCGAGGTCAGCTCACCGGCGATTTTGTACATGTTGGGAATCATCAGCATCAGGCCCTGCGAAGAAGTGAAGGTCGTCGTCAGGGCGCCGGCTTGCAATGCGCCGTGTACCGCGCCGGCCGCGCCGCCCTCGCTCTGCATCTCGACCACCGAAGGCACGATGCCCCACAAGTTGGGCGTGCGCTCCGAGGCCCACGCGTCGGCAAATTCGCCCATGGGCGAGGATGGGGTGATGGGATAGATCGCAATGACTTCGCTCACGCGGAACGCCACGTGCGCCACGGCCTCATTGCCGTCGATCGTTATGAACGTTTTGGTTTTCATGTCGCTGCTTCAAATAGTGGAATGATTAGTTCGATTTGTTCGCAACCGTTGTGGTTGTGTCGATCCTGCAAACCGCCCACAACGGGCAAAAGCGGATGAAGGCAGTCACCAGAGCAATCGCCGCGACGACATAGCCGAGCAGCGCAGCCACTCCCTTGAGCACGCCGAACGCGCCCAGCATCAGCAAGGCAATGCCAATCACCAGCCGCACGCTGCGGTCCAACCCTCCGACGTTTGCTGTCATGACAAACCTCCTTGTGTTTGAACAGCAACCGGTTGGCCGTGCAGTCAACCGGTAAGGTTGCTGGAATTCATTGTTTGAAAACGCAAGCCGCAACTCCTTTTTTCTTGAAAAGAATTTGCCGCCGCCGCTTGAATGATAGCATCTCAAGTGCCAAATGAATCCCAGCCGCCGAAATCCGCCCTAGCCTGCTGTAATTTCATGGATTGACCCGGATTGAACGGCAGGGCAGAACTTCATTAGTTTCTTTACTTTGGGAAAATATGCAGGAGGTTTTCGCAAAATTGACAGACTGCCGGAGCAAGGCCTACGGCAGCAGTTGCGAGGAGAGTCATGCAGACGAATGCAGGCAGGGAAAACCGTCGGAGCTTTTTTGTGATCGTCCAGAAACGAAGCAACCGGCCGGGCGCCGGTTCTTACTTGTGCATCTGATCTGGTTGGTGAAGGGTCTGTCCGAAAACGTTCCGGCCTCGGCTGAGCCGAGGTCGGCAAACTTCGAGTATCGCAGCGACTCGAAGGATTCTGACGCAACCGCCCGGCCGGTGCAGGAACATTTTCTATAAGCTCGCGATTGGGGACGGACGCAAATCTAGCGCGCCAGCACCATGCGTTGCGTTTTGGTCTGGCTGCCGGCCGTCAAGCGGTAGAAATAGACGCCGCTGGCCAGGCCCCGCGCCTCGAATGCCACGGCATTGGCGCCGGCAGGCTTAAGCTCGCGATTCACCAACGTCGCCACTTCCCTGCCGAGCAGATTGTAGACCTTCAGTGTCACCGCCGCGGGCTGCGCCAACTGGAATGAGATGGTGGTGGCGGGATTGAAAGGATTGGGATAGTTCCGCAGCAACGTGATCGCGCCCGGCATCTGCGCGCCGTCATCCACGCCGGTCGCAGGCAGCGGCCGGCTCCAAACGCCGTGGCTGGCTGAAAGGCCGGCAAACAGCCTGCCTTGATGAATGAAAATCGCGCTCACGAAATCGCCGCTGATCGGCAGATTGCCGGTGAGCACGTTCCAACTCGCGCCGCCGTTCGCAGAGGCAACCACGCCCACGCCATCCACCGCGGCATAAAGCGTTTGGTTGAACAACAACAAATCATCCACCACGGCATTCTGCAATTCCGTGCCCACGCTCTGCCAGGTCTTGGCGGAATCAAGCGAGACGTAAAGTCCGGAAGTGGTGCCGGCGTAGATGGTCTCACCCGCCACGGCCAGCGACAGCACGCCCTGCACACCCGCAAGGCTGCGATTTTGCCAGGTTGCGCCGCGATCCAAGCTGACCTGCAAATGGCCGCTGCTGCCGCCCAGCGTCGCGCCCACCAACATGACGCCTGATTCCGTCACGGCCACCGCAGTGATCCCCGAAAGCCCGGTTGGAAATCCTGTGCCGCTGCGCCGCCAGTTCGCCTGCTGCACGGCAGTTTTGTAAACACCGCTCGGCTGCAACCCCGGCGCCCATTCGATGGCGGCATACACGGTGTCGCCCATCACGACGACGCCGGCGGCAAAGGCCTGGGTTTCAAAACCCTCGTTGAAGCTGATCCAGATCGTACCGCCGTCAACGCTGCGGCACACACCGCCGCCAAGAATGGCGGCCCACAATGTGTCCTGCCGGACTTCCAACGCCCGGATGTCATAGGCCATCTCCGGCAGGCCGGTGGGATAGGCCTGAAAACTCGCGCCACCATTGGTGCTGAGCCACAAGCCACTGTCTTCACTGCCGGCAAAAAGCCGTGTGCCGCTCAGCGCAAAAGTAAAGACGCGGTCAGATGGCGATGGCACCGGTTGCCATTGCGCCTGCGCCACGCTCGCGGCCAGCAGTGCGCCGAGCAAAATACTCAAACGATTTCGTTGCATCCCCTCTGCTCCTATGTTTTTGCGATCTCCGGTTGCTTGATCTTATTTCATCAGCCGGCCGGGCTGCGCCAGCAAGTGCGCCATGAGATTGTGCAGCGCGGCCTGCCACTTCAAAGGCTGGCCGGCCAAGTCGGTGCGGCGCTCGGCATGCACCAGTTGCTGCAGCGCCGCGTTGCTGCTGCCCTCCTTCACTTCCAACACCTGGGCCCAAAACGGTGTGTCTTTGGCGATAATGCCCTCCGCGCCCGCCGCCACCACTTTGCCCTCGCGGTCCAGCAAGATGCCGGTGACCTGCAGCACCTCCAGCGGCTTGTCCTCCGCGCTCAGGAACTTGACGCTTTCCTCATAGCCCGTGCCCAGCACCACCTTCTTCCCAAACATGCCTTTGTCGGATTTGGGATACTCGCTGAATCCGAGTTTGAGCCAGAGAACATAATCGACCTGCTGCCCGCCTGCCAACTCCGGCAACTGCGCGCGCCACGCCGCAGAGGGATTTTGAATGTCGATCACCATCGGCGGATACTTGTCATGCTCCTGGCGCTGCATCGCGGCAGCCGGCGGTGCGGCCTCGCCCTCGGCACTGCCGACATAGACATAAGGCGCGCCTTTCTCCGGCAGCGCCTCACCGGCCAGCGGCTTGCTCCAACCCAGGCTGTCCAAATAAGCATTCATGGCCGCGACCAGAGGTTGCAGTGCTTGCTCGCGTCCAGCGAATGAAAACTCTGCCGCCGAGGTCTGGTCAATGCCAACCGCAAAATGGCCGCTGGCCGCATTGGCCACGGCAGCTTTCTTGTTGTAGAGCTTGTAGAAGGGCGCTCCCTTCAAACGATCAGTGCGGCCGGCAGCCGGCATGCTGGCGCTCGACGAACCCGCCAGCAGCATGCTGAACGCCACGGCACCGAGGAACGCAACTGCTTGAAACGAAAATGGTTTGCGCATCTGTTCTCTCCTTTCAATCATGAAAAACACGGCACAGATACGGTTTTCCTCGCAGGCAAGTTACTCGATCAAATGGACTATTGCAGCCGAAATCTGCGGCGCTCTGCCGGAGTTTCAGGCCATCAGGCGCGCAAAGTCAGAGTAAGATTATGAAAGACTCTTTCCCCAAAGCAAGCATTTGCACCGCCGAGACGCCGTGAGCGCAGAGTCTCAAACCCCCAAAAGCCTCTCTCTGCGTTTTCGGCGTATCCGCGGTTCCGCGGTTGACTTTTCGGTGTTCCAAGTCTGAAAGGTTCGTTACTACCCGTAGGGCTTCGCGTTTCAACTTGTCCAAAATCTGGCATACCCTTTCCCTCAAAAAAAGACAGGGTTGGCTGGAGCAGGAATCCTGCTCATCCAGTCAACCCTGTCGAAAAGGCGTTACTGCAAACTGGCGAGGGCGTTGCCGCATCAGGTCGCGATCTTGTGCCGACCTGCCTGGCTGCCTCACTTCGCCATCGACACCTCCTGGCCGGGCGGCACCGGAAACGGCACTTGGTTTTTCACCGGCGGCAGGCTGCGCAGGTACGCCCAAATGGCCTTGAGATCCTCGTCGCTCTTTTGCCCGATAAACTGCCACGGCATCGGCGGCAGAATATCGCGGCCATTGGGATAGCCTTGATGTTTGCCGCTGCGCAACGTGCGGATGAAGGATTCCTCCGTCCATTCGCCGATGCCGGTGCTGGTGTCCGGCGTGAGATTGGCGGCGAAGCTCACGCCCCAGGGGCCGGCCCACGCCGTGAGCATGGGACTGGCGGCCGTGATGAAATTGCGCTTCTGCAAATCTGCCGGCGTCCAGTTGGGATAAGGCAACTCGGCCGGATGGCCGGCGAGCAGCCGCGTCGAATCCGGTATCGGCTCGCCGTGCGCAGTGAACACTTTCGGCGAATGGCAATCATGGCAGAGGCCGGTGTTCACCAGATACTTGCCGCGCGCCACCAGATCGATTTTCGCCTGGTTCACTTCCTGCGGCTTGCTTTCGCAGCCCATGAACTGCGCCGCCAGCACAGCCGCAACCGCTATGAGAAGATTTTTTTTCATAACACTCTCCGTTGGTTTCATTGGAAGTATGGTGTAGAGAAATTTTCTCGCGAGGCAAACCTACTCCGCGCTCTGCCGCAAGCTGACCTGCTCGCCCTGCTCGTTGATCAACACCAGCGTGGCTTTGCCCGAGGCCTCGGCAACGATCTGGAACCGGAACGACGAGGGTTGCAGTTCATTCTCCGCTGCCAGCCACTGCTCTTCGCGCGCAGCGATGCCGCCGCATTGCGTGTAGTCCGTGCCGGTGAAGGGATTGAGCACGATTTGTGATTCGCCGGCGATGATCGTTCCTTCTTGATAGAAGAAATAGGTGATGGCCTCCTCGCCGGCGCCGACGCACTCGCCGCCGCCCAGCGCATACCTGCCATCCGCTTGCACGGCCAGAAACAAACCGGTGCCCTTGGGCGCACGCCATTGCTGCGCCTCGGAATTGTAGAAATTCGCGGCAGTGATGGAGCCGTTGCTCCACCGGCCCACCAACGCGGCCGGCACCTCAAGTCGCGAGTTGGCCGGCCCGCTGCTTTCCGTCACTCCGGCAGCAGCCGTGGCGGGTTGCTTGCCGCCAGCCAGCACCGGCGCGAGGCTGATTCCGATGATCAAGAGGGCGATTGCTTTCTTCATGGCATGTTCCTTTTCTTGAGATTCACGGAGGCGCCTTCACTGGGCGGCGCGGCCGTGCTGTTTGAGAATTTTCGCGGTTGCGCACGCAGAGGCCTTTGCCAGTCTGCGTGATTGACTTCGCCAACCGGTCATTCAAGGGAGATGCCAAAGCCGCAGCGGGGGAAAATGGCGGGGCTAAGAATCAGCAAACAAAAGAATTACGGCCATGCGCCCAGCGCCAGTGCACCGGCGGATTTTGACGCAGATTCTTCGATGAAATGAACGAGAATTTTCGCGGGGTGTTTTTGTTGAGGGAAGGTTCGATGAAAACCACGAGGAAATGGGGCCATTGCGCGCGGGCAATGACTTCACAGAGTCATGCGCGGCAAGGTCGGTTGGTTGCGGTCACCGGCTGTCCCCATTCGCCGGGCAAATCCGATTCACGACTTGATCTTGTGCGGGTGACACTCCAAGCTGCGCTGCCGCGCCGCGCAAACGCGAAGTGAAACTGCGCCTGCTTGCTCCGCGAACCCCGCGGCGCGGCGGTGAGCTGTTAGCGATTTCTGTTTGGGAAAATGCTCCTGCAACGGCTTGGCCGTTGCCGCCAAGTTTCAGCATCCTTGGCGCAGCCGAGGTTGGAACACTTTCGGACAGAAACGGACTACAACGTTAGGTCGAATTCAAGGCACAGACAAACAGCCCCACGGAGGCGAAATGTAGAAGCGAAGGGCAACGCCCTGGAAAGCCGGCAATCATGCGATATCACCAATCCCTAACGGAGCGCCATAATACTACGTCAGGAAGGCCTCCCCTTGTTGGCCAGGTACGTTGGGTTCTATCGGTTCCCAGCGTGCTGCCCGTGGGCTACTACATGCAACCCGGTTGGGGTCCAGCGGCCCCTTTGAAGAAGACAGAATGTCCTTAACGTTGCAGCACTAACGATCGCCCGCCAATACGCTCAACCAGCGCTCTCATAAGCCTGCTTGATCCAGCCAAGCAATTCCTGGTCAACTTCCCTGGCCTCGGTGAGATTGACTTTGTATTGACACATACCACCCGGCGGCAGCGCCAGCAGGCGCGCCGTAGCTTTGACGCCCTTCATGTTCAAGCCGACTTCGAAGCGCGTGTTGGTGGCCGGGCCGAGCATGACGAACTGCTTCTTGCGCCGCAGGCTGACATACGCCTTCTTTGGCGCGATTTCGAACTCGCCGAATTTGCTGATCGCCGCCATCAGCTTGTCATGAATGGGGCGAAAATGCGCCTTGGCGCCGGAATAGATGGCGTCTATCGCTGCGCCAGGCGAAGCGCTGCTCGCTGGCGCGGCGGGCTGCGTGGATTTCATGTACAAATGCACGACGGTGTTGGCATCGCCATGGCCCATGCCGAGATCTTGCTTGAGCAGATCGCGCATTTCGCCGTGCTTCGTCAGGCCGCTTTTTTTGAGGAGCGCGTAGAGCTGGCTCAGCGTCTTGCCGGTTTTGGTTTGAATGTTCTTGAGTTGGGTTTCCAAAGCCTTGTCGACGATACTCATGAGGGCTCTCCTTGAAAAGGATTGGGAAAAGCAAAAGACCGTTTTCAAATCTATTAAGCGTTTCCGCCCATGTCTTTAGCCTGATCGATTCACAAACCGGGAACTGCGCAGCCGCGCAGGGCGCAAAGTAGCCGCAGAGAGTTTTGGCAGCGTGAGAATGATTCGATTTGATTCAGTATCGAACTTTGAGAGTATCTGAGCACCAACTGCCGGGCAAGCCAACAAATGAACTCTTGATCTCTGCGAACTTGGTGACTTCGTGGTCTTCCTGACGGATTATGCCATGAGGCGCGCAAAGTCAGAATAAAATTCTGAAAGATTCTTGCCCACAAAGCGACCGCTTGCAGCGCGGAGACACGGAGAGTGCGAAGTTTCAAAATCAAGAGCGTCCTTCTTCGCGATCTTCGCGGTGAGCCTTTGAGGTGAATGACACGGCAGTGTGCCTCAATCCTCACAGGATCCTTACTGGATGACAGCGCTGGTGGATACGTCGTGCGAGACAACAGTGTATGAATCGGGCTTATTGCTGTCCGCGGCTTCAGATTTCAGCTTGTCTGAAATCTGGCGTAGCCATTTAGGCCTGAATCATAGACAAAGAAAACCGCCAAGGCGCTTGGGATGCGAAGCACTTTTCTCGCTTGAGGAGCAGAAAGTTTGTCCATTCGGGTCTGCTCCTGATCGCTCACTCAATTTTTGCGCCTTCTTGGCGCGCTTTGCGCCTTCGCGGTTTTCTTTTGATCAAGTCCACTTCCTGGCGACCTCAGCGCCGCCTGCAATTTTTTCGGCGCGATCATCCGCCAGGCCTGGCGGATGAGAAAATCCAGCTCGCGATCTTTCACCCGCGCCAGCTCGACGCCGATCCAACCGCGCACGCCCACATAGGGTGGCTTGAAGTATTTCTCCGGCGAGGCGGCAATCACCATTTCCTGGATGCCGATGGGCGCCGGCAGCCACACGGCGAGGTGGCCGTCGTGGTGATGATCGTCGGCAAACATGCAAAAGACTTTCTTGGCGACGAAGAACGTCGGCTCGCCATGCGAGAGTTTTTCGGTGCTCCCGGGCAGGCTGGCGCAAATGCGGCGCACGCGTTGCAGGTGTGTTTGGCTCGTTGCAGAGTGAAGTTTTTTTGTTGGAGGCTTCATCAAATACCGCCGGTCAACCTGAGTACGCGGCTTCTTCGCGCGCGTCCGTGCGACTCTCGAAGAAGAGATTATAGCCATCGGGGTCCGTCACTTGTGTGACCCACATGGCGTTGCCGACGAAAGGCTTTTTCGCCTTGATTCCCCGTGAGATGAAGTCGTGATAAATTGCCAGGGCGTCTTTGCAGATGAAGTAGATTGATACCCCCACTCCCACCTTGCCTTCCGGCGTCCAGGAATCATGCCCGTCCTTGCGGAACTCTTGCAGCATCAGCGCCGCGGCGCCAAGCTCGAGCCGGCACCAGCGGAGCTTGCCCTCGTCGATCCATTTGGTCGCCATTTTGAAGCCGAGGCCGTCGAGGTAAAAGCGAAGAGATTTTTCCATATCGGCCACCGCAAAAAACGGCACGGCCTGCTGGACGTTCGTTTCGGGCTTCGTTTCAGGTTCCATTGTTCGGTTTCCTATTCAGGATGTTTGGAAAAGGGAGGTGGAACTGAAATGCGCACGCACTCCGCCCCGCGTCCGCAAGCTGCAAGAGGCGGAGCGGGGGAGTCGCAAAGACGCAGAGAATGCGCAAAGAGAAATTTTTTCATTTCGATGAAAGTTCAATTTCTTTGAGCAAAAGACCCGTTTTGATTTTCTTTGCTTTGCCTGAGCGACTCTGCGCCTTTGCGTGAATGACTTTGCGTTTATTTCAACTCGCGCCCTGCCACTCCGCCACCTCGCGAACGCCGAACCTCTTCATCGGCGAATCACCCGGCGCCCTGCCCAAGATGCCGCAGATCAGGCGATAAAAGCCGTCACTTTTCTCATTTTCCCAATCGCGCATATCCACCCACAAGGTTTGACGAACAAAAAGCGGCAGTTCGGGCGTCTCTTCGACTTTGGGCAAAATCACTGGAATCATTCGCGCTGTCCCGCTCGCCCATTTCTCCACGTAAGCTCTGATCTCCAAAATGTGCCATTTGCCAATATCCGCTGGCCCAAAACACAGCGCCGCGCACGGAATGGTTTTGATGGCCTGCTCCAAAGCCTCTGAAATCGTATCGCCCGGAGTAAGATTCCATCTATCCAGCCACGGACGAATTCCCACCTTGAGCAATTGCTTCGCGATTTTCTCCACCGCTGCTTTGTCTTTCGAATTATGGCTCAGGAACACGTCGAATTTTCCTTCTGCTTCCTTAGCCTTGATGACCAACCCGGCGGTCATGCGCTGGCGGCCAGCTTTGGCATCCGTGCCAATCTTTGCTGCCACCGATTCCGCTGCGGCAGTTGGCTCGGCCAGCAGATTGATGAGCGGGGTCTTCTGCTCGCAATAAGGGCAAAGCAAATTTTTCTTTCGCGCTGCAAGTCTCGCTTTCACGAGATCGTCGGCGAAGGGCTTGCGGCACTCCGCATTGATGCAGTGATAGTCATGCCGCTTGCTCACGCTGCCTGGCGTGCTCTTCGACTCCAAATGCTTGCTGACGAATTCGAGGAAGCCCTGCCGGACGTTTGCCGGTGTTTCGCCATCGAAGAACAACTCCAGTTCGCCTTGACCGCGGCCGTGGTCGCGCAGACGGACGAGGCAGCGCCCGCCCGCATCTGGCCGGTAGGCGGCAGCGTCCTGAAAGAACTCCCGCTTCTTGAAGCCCTCGTAATGCGCGAGCTGCGCGATGAGCGTCGCATAAATACTTCGCACCGGCCCGCTGAACGCGAACGCCACGCCGAGAGCCGCCGCGCCCGGAAACCTCAGCTCCGCCGTGCATTGCGAGGGGAACACCACGTAATCTTCACCCTTGATGGTCTCGCGCAGCGCCAGATCGCGTGATAACAATTCCTCCAACACATACCACAGCAGATGCCGCTCGGACTCGGGATCGGCAATGCGCTCGTCTTTGTCGAGCTTGAAGCTCCCCTCGCGCACGCGCGATTCGAGCAGATGCCCAGGCCCGTCGGGTTCGTCTTTCGCGGCCACTAACAGCGCGCTCGAATACGCATCCACTCGCGTGGGGTCGAGCAGCGCCAAGCTTTCCGGTTGCGGCGCCGCGCCCGTAGTGTGAAAAACCAGCAAATCCACCGCGTCCGTCGCTTCGAGACGTTGCAGGTGCGCGATGAATTCCTCCAAAGGAAGCTTCTTGCCAAAGTACGAGCTAAAGCCCTCGTGCAGCTCCGCGATGGTAAACAATCTGGCGGGCGCGGCCTGTTGACCGGCCTTCGCCTCCGCGCCGCCTTTCTCGCCCTTCAATCTCGCCACATAATCACGCAGGGCCGCCAGCGTATCGGTCGTGGTCACCTTCGGCACTTCGTTCCAGGGAATGCCTTGGCGAATGGCCGCCAGCAAGTCATCGCAGCCCTCGCCGGTGCTGGCGCTGGTGGGAATGAACTGCGTAAAGCCGTGCTCGCGGGCAAAGGCTTCGATGCGCTCTTTGCTCGCCGGCAGACCGCCCACGTCGATGCGCGCGGCCACGAGCAGCTTCTTGAGCTTCGTGTTCGTAGCCGCCTGGTCGAGCACCTGCGACCAATAAGCCGCGCCCTCGAAGGGATTCGTTTCGTTGCGGCAATCAAACAGCACGCAGGCCAGAGCCGCGCCTTCCATGCTCAATTACTAAGCTTTTTATGAAGCCACTCGATAATCTCGTTTGTCCCTTCCGGAGGATCAGGACTCTCAGCCAATACAGTAATATACAACCGCAGTTCACGAATAACATCTTTGGAGGGAAATGAGCGATATCCATCTTCCATGTAACGTTTTGCATCACTTACGTTGCCCTTCCCTAAATTCGCCCATCCTAAAGTATAAAAGTCATGACTATGGGTTGAGCCAGCGTCAATTCGCTTTTTGCAAAGTTTTTCTGCTTGTTCGAAGCAAGAAATTGATTTGTCTTTTTGATTAAAATATCGATAAATGGTTCCCAAATGTAAGTAAGGAGCGGGATATTCTGGATTAACATCTATGCACGACAGGAAAGTTGCTTCAGCTTTTTCGTATTCCTTTTTTCCCACATAGATTTCTCCCAGATTGTTTAATGTTTTAAAATCATCAGGCAAAAGATCAAGAGCCTTCTTCATGTTCATTTCAGCTTCGCTTAGCCTGTTCATCATGAAGTAGACAGCGCCAAGATATCTGAAAGCTCTGGGATTATTTGATTTGATTTCTATAGATTTTCTAATTTCTGAAATTGCTTTCGTATAGTTCGCTTGATCTTTGTATACTTCGCCCTGAAGCAGATGCACATCGGAACGCAGTTCATTGTCTGTATCTTTGACCATTTCTAGTGCTCTCATGATCTCCCTATGGGCTTCTTGAATTTGACCAAGATTTTTAAAGGCCCTTGCTTGCGAGAGATAATTAAGACATAGTATCAAATTTCTACTTTCATTCAATACTTGGCCTCGAACCTCTCCAATCTTCTTAATCGCATCTTCCATTTGATTCAACTTTATTTCCATCTCTTTCTCCTTCGAACGGACAGCGTTAAACTCTCTCAATCCTATAAAGCCTGCGACGGCAATCCCTATCGTAGTTATTGCCAAAAGAGCCGCCATCCATTGAATGAGAATATTCGCAATATCAACTTTGTGCTGTGCTGTTTGTAATATGTTCATCGACAATTGATCATCAATACTATTTAGCTTTTTATCGATTGCTGAGTAGTTCGTGTTTATTTGCTGCCGAAGACTATCGATTGTTTGTTGCATTTGTATTAACTGTTCCTTGTCGGACAAAGGCTTTTGTTGAGCAAAACACAGATGTGTCATCAATATGATGATGAGACCAGCAATAAGTGCACGTCTTTGCATCTTCAACCTCAAGAAGATAGAATGTTTATTCTCGCAATTCGTTGATTTGGTGTTATGCGAGTTGAATGGTCTTTTCTGCAACCTGCTCGCTCGCGGCTTTTGCTTCGAGCAGCTTCGGATATTGCTGCTCACGGTCTTGCGAGAGCCAGTTGATGTAAAGGAATTGCGCCAGCGAACCTTTGATGGGAGCGTCATCGAGCCGCAGGGGAATGAAGCGGCGCTCCTGGTTCAGCGGGTTGCGAAACCGGCAGGTGCCGGCCTCCAACTGCGCCCAGTCGGAGCCGAACGCATTTGCCGACATGCAGAGCACGAGCACGCGCGAGCTTTCCAGCCCCTCCTCAATCTTCGCCGGAATGCTGTCGCCGGGCTTCAGCTCCCACTCGTCGAACCAGACGCGCAGCTTGTCATTCTTCAGCCGGTTTGCCAACTCGCGAACAATCGATTTGTCCTTCGCGCTGTGGCTGAGGAAGACGTCGTATTTGAAATCGTTGGGCATAGGGTGTCTCTTGCTTGACCGTTCGTCCCATGTCAAGACGCGAAAAACATTTCAGCTCTATGCAGCCTTTACAAGCCAGTCGCAAAAAAGCAAATTCAACGTTCAGAAACTCTGGTTGGCATTGACTGGTAAACGCGATCTTCAATATCGATGGCATAAATGATAAAAACAAAATCTTTTGTTCCGTTTAGCTCATCGCGCAACGCATTCATTTCATGTGTCTTAAGTTCGGTGTTCAGATAGAACTTCAACGAAAGGTTTTCAATTGTGTTCGGGTCAAGAATCAAATGGTGGCCTCCAATTGTCTTCTCTTGATGTGCATTGCGTAGATCCTTGTATGAGTACAAATCGAGCCGGAGTTCTTGCATACCATTACTCAAGGGAATGTCAAATTTGATGACCAGATGTGACTCGACCAAAGCAATTGGTTTTCTCCCCTCATTATGAAATACACACTGAAATTCAGTTTTGATTCTCTCAACCCCGAAAGTACTGAACTTCATACGTGGTTTGTGAATCTTAATCGCAAGCGCATGTTCCGGTTCGCTTTTGTCAATTTGAGCTCCTGGAGAAAAACCCATTTGAGGCACACTAACGTTCTTTTCTGAGCTGAAGACTTCACCCGTAGAAAGCCTAGCTCTGAACATCGTATAGGCGGTTTCCCTAGCTTGTTCAGGAATTCTGAAACATTCGATTCGAGTTTCCCAAGTTTCGTCCAATCTCAGCCTTTTCGGCAGCGGTCTATCGGACTGAAGAACTGCAATTTGACGCTCACCGTCAAACCAAACATGGGTCACTTCAACTTCTCGCGCAGGTGATAGATTCGTAACATTGATGAAGTAGAACTCGGTTTCACTATTGACAAATCTGGCTTTATGAACACATAGTTTTATCATTGTTTCCTCGGAATCAGCGAGATGTCTCACTGATATCGATTGGACCATCGCAAGGTCCTGGCTAGTTTCGGTTTCTATCGCCTGTGGCTTCGCTGGCGGTCGGCAAGCTTCGATGAGCTTCGCATACTCCTGCTCGCGGTCTTGCGAGAGCCAGTCGATGTGAAGGAATTGCGCCAGCGAGCTTTTGACGGGGGCGTCGTCGAGCCGTAGGGGAATGAAGCGGCGCTCCTTGTTTAGCGGGTCGCGAAACCGGAACGTGCCGGCCTCCAACTGCGCCCAGTCGGAGCCAAACGTATTCGCCGACATGCAGAGGACGAGCACGCGGGAGTTCTCCAGCCCTTCCTCGATCTTCGCCGGAATGCTGTCACCGGGCATCAGCTCCCACTCGTCGAACCACACGCGCAGCCTGTCATTCTTCAGCATGTTTGCCAACTCGCGAACAATCGATTTGTCCTTCGCGCTGTGGCTGAGGAAGACGTCGTATTTGAAATCGTTCGGCATGTTATTTTGTAGTCACGACCCCTTGCGGGGCGATGGTGGAAAACAGAACTCATGAACACGTCACAGCCGTCCACAAGGGACGGGGACTACGAAACGCCTCAGAATCAGGGCACATCTTTTTCACATACGTCGCGGAACTCAATGCTTTATCTAAACCCATCGAATTCGAGGGGTTTGAGATTCAAACGTTTACCATCGCCACGAAATTCGTTGTTATTTTGAACCCATCGAATTCGATGGGTTCAGAAAGACGAACAGCCAATTTCTTCGGAAATCAACCACGCAATTTCTCCGCCATCAACATCACCGGATCCGAACCTTTGCGGCTGCAGATTTGCCCTTTGAACACGCTGAACCGGCCGTCCTTCTCCATGCGCTCCGCAAGCTGGCGGTAGGTGAAGGTCGGGACAATATCCATTTCATGCAGCACGGCATCGACCAAGTCTTTGGTCATGCCCACCCGCTCGACCGCCAGCAGTCTGTGGATTTCATCGAGGCACAAATCCATCATCTGCTCCGCAGTAATCTCCGGCCGCAGGCCGTTCTGGTTGTGAACAGGGATTGCATCGAAAGAGGTAATTTGCGCAGACGTTGCAGACCCTTCCGGCAGAGGGAAGTGAACCGTCTTCTTTGTTGCCGCTGCCGCGCTATAGTTCTTCTGGTAACAACAATGCTTGTATTTCTTGCCGGAGCCGCATGGGCACGGATCATTTCTTCGCACGGCGTTCATACTCGCCCTCCTGAACAAAAGGAACTGGTTGGTGAACCCCGAAATCCCGATCACCCGGAATTGGTCGTCGGGTACGGTCGCAATGGGCAATTGATCTGCGGGAACCGGAAACCTGCATCCCGCACAGCAAGCCGGGCCAAAATATAACCAGAGGGGTCTGCAATTTCAAAACAAATTTCCCCCGGCCGCGGCGTCAAGAGCAGGGTCCGGGCAAAGCGTGAGCACAAAGGCAAACTCGCGTGGCAGCGGGCCGCGCAAACAAAACCTGCCCGCTGTTAACTCGCGAACTCGGCGAGGAAAACGGGGATCTTGCGGTGGGAATTCGAGGAAACTACTGCTGCGCTTCGGCGCGAACCGTGGGCGTGCCACCTGCGGCCCAAGCGCTGTAGCAGAAAAGTCCAACAGGACGGCGGACGACAGCTCAAGTTTGACTCGCCAGCTTTGTCAGGGCGCGAAGCAAACTGCTCAGGCGCCGGCTGGCAGATTTCCCCCATCGCAGCGCGCCAGCCTGGTCGCGGCTCCTGCGCGATCAGGGCTTGCGCGCCAAAAACGTGACGCCCACGGTTCCCAGGCTGATCGCCCGGGATTGTTGTGGCGTGTCGCTGAACACATCTTTGCGGCGTTTGATGGTGAAGCCGTCAAAACCGGCTTCACGCACGACTGCTTCCAGTTCTGCTTCCAGCAGAGCGCCGGCAATTCAGCCGGTCCACAGGTCGATGTTCTTTTTCGCCTTCTCCGATATGGCTTTTCGCACGACGAGATCGGCAATCTGCAGGCGGCCACCCGGCTTGAGCACACGATACATCTCACGGAAGACTGCCGGCTTGTCCGGGCAGAGATTGATGGCGCCATTGGAGATGACGACATCGGCCCAGGCGTCGGGAAGCGGCAGCGACTCTGCATAGCCTTCTTTGAACTCGACCTGACGCAATCCGGCCGCAGTGGCCGCGGCCCGGGCTTTGTGCAACATCGCCGGGGTCATATCCACGCCAACCACCCGCCCGGATGGGCCCACCAGGTGCGCGGCAATCAGGCTGTCGAAGCCGGCGCCGGACCCCACATCGAGGACGTGATCACCGCGACGAATCTCGCCCACGGCGAAAGGATTGCCGGTGCCCGCGAAAGAGGCAACCGCCGGCGCTGGAATCGTGTTGCACCAATGCGCCTCATAGTCGAGCATCTGCGCCAGCGCGCCGCCGGTATGAAAGTGAAAGCCTTTGCCGGGCGTGTTGGCGACTTCGGAATATTCCCGCCGGATTTCATAGCGCAAAATTTCGCGCCCGACGTGCGAAGGGAAAAGCGGCCGCGCCGCTGTTTTGTGAGCCGCCACCGGCCGGCCGGCAGCCGGCAAATACGCACAGGTCTTGAGGGCACCGACATCGTACGCTTCCTCGGTCGCGATCATCTCGAGCGGTTCGGGAAACTCGAGGTCAGCCATGGCGGACTCGGTCGCCAGGAGGTATTCCCGCGCGGCCACCGAATTCTTCAACAGCCGGTGCACGGTGATGACATCGACGCCGGACAGGCGGTTGAACTGGCCGATCTTGCTGAACACCGCCTCGCCACTGTGCACCACGATCTTCAGCTTCAACTTGGCGATGTTCCGGCAGGCATTGCAGAAGCACATGCTGTACGCCTGCAACTCCTCGGTTTTCCTCCGGAAGACGGCGAAGAATTCGAGCAGTTGCGCGCCGATCTTCTTGCGAGCGACGGCCTGCTCCGCTTTCGCAGCATACATGAACACGGCGTCGCCTTCCAACTCGACGACTTCGAGCGGGGGCCCGGCTTGTTGCACCAGCAGATTGAGCAGCTCACTGATCACCATCTGGCTGTGCACCAATGCTTTCTGATGATCGAGCATGAAACGGGTATAGCCGCTGATATCCGCGATGATCAGCACAACGCTTTCAGTTTTCATCCGGTAATCTCCTGCCTGCATTCCAATGTTTGGAGCAAGTGGGGCTGTGCGCAGCGGAGCCGGCTCGAGTCGCTCGTCACGGCACACTCTCCTCCCCGGCCGGCTCGCGGGGCCCACTTCCTTCGCTCTGACTTGGCGAGCGCCTCGCGGCCGAGAGCGCACTGGCCTTGGCGGAATCCGGCGCGTTCGGCTAAGCTTCCTGCAGCGTCGCTTTCTTCCTGCCCACCGGAAGGAGCATGGGCACTTCCTCGCGATAGTTCTTGTAGGCCTCGCCGTGCAGGTCCACCAAATCCCGCTCTTCCAGACGGATCGCGATCAGGATGTAGGCCGTGGTGGCGAGGGCGAACACCAGATGCGCCGCCGTCATGGTCGGCGTGGCCCAGAAGGCGAAGAGCCAGCCCAGATAAAGCGGATGGCGAATGTGCTTGTATGGCCCGGGAGTGACGAATTCGAGCTTCTTGTACTCCTGGCCCCGCAGATAGAGCCAAACCTGCCGCAGTCCGAAGAGGTCGAAGTGGTTGATCAGAAACGTCGTGGCCAGCACCAACAGCCAGCCGAAGCCATAAAGGCCGAAAAGAAGCGCGCGGCCGGTGGCGTCCTGCACGTCCCAAATCACGCCGCCCATCGGTCGCCACTGCGCGAACAGCAGGATCAAACACAGGCTGGAGAGCAGAACATAGGTGCTGCGTTCGGCTGCCGCGGGGATGATCTTGGTCAACTGCCGTTTGAAGCTTTGCCGTGCCATCACGCTGTGCTGAATGGCGAACAAGCCGAGCAGTGCCGCGTTGATGAGCAGGGCTTCGCGCAACGGCCCCTGGGCGCCGGAATCAATCGACTTCGCGACAAAGAGATTGCCGATGAACCCGAAGGCATACAGAAACGTGGCGAAGAAAACGGCATAGCACACCACGCCATACACGAAAACCAGTACTCGCTTCATCTGAGCTCCTTTCTGAATTGGGTTGATGAAAAAAGCGCTGCGACCATCGTGATTTGTTGCGCGCAAGGTAGGCGAGCGCGGGCATAAATTCTACTATCCCTAGCGATGGTTTTCGCCGAGATCGAGGCCGCGGCCGGGCCTCCTCCCCCTCAACGGCCTTGCTGATCAGTACGGCAACTATCTCTTGGGATAGGCCGGCACAGCGCGCTTGTGGAGAGGTAACGCAGGCGGAACAAGAGGAAGAGAGAAGGGAATGAAGCAGGTTGGCGCAGCGCCGGGACTGCAATGCCGGATGGTCGCTGCCGGAGCTTCCCGTCCGGTCAGGTTGCTGCTTTCAGCGCGGAATTAGCGGGCTTGGCGCGCCGACCGGCAGTGAGCGCGAAAATGGAGTGCCGGCGGTTTTCTTCATTTGCCGGATAAATTCTTCAAGGGCACCAGGGCTTTTATTTGCGTGCCTTTGCCGGGCGCGGAAATAAGCTCGAAGGTGCCGCCCAATTTCTCGGTGCGCAGGCGCATATTGACGAGGCCGTTGCCCTTTTCCGTGCCGGTCGCGGCGATGCCCTTGCCCGCATCCACGATCTCGACAACCAGGTTCTTCCCCTGAAGCAGGAATTTGATGGCAAGACTCGGGCTGCCGGAGTACTTCACGGCGTTGTGCAACGCCTCTTTGGCGATCAGCAGCAGACTGCGCCGCAGCTCGGGATGCAGTTTGATGCCGGCAATTTGCTCGGCCACTTCGAAATGCAGCGCGATGTTGCGGGCGCGGCAGATTTCGTGGGCAAAGACGCTCAGCCGGCGCTGCAGCGCTTCCCCGGAGTCGTGTTGGGGATTGATCGACCACACCACGTCGCTCATTGCCGCCGACAGTTCGCGCGCGACGTTGCCCATCCGTTCCATCGCACCGCCCAACTCGTGAACTGCGGCCGCTGCCGTCTGCAGATCGAGTTCGCCGGCCGCGAGCGCCTGGTCACTGTCCTGGGCGAAAAACGGCCGCACATTCTTCTTTTGCAGGGCGACTTGGGAGAGCAGGCCAATGTGCGTCAAACCGGCGCCGATGTCGTCATGCAGATCGGTGGCGATCCGCGCGCGGATTCTTTCGATTGCCACCAGGCGATCCAGACGCACGACGTGAATGCCATAGAGCACGCTGCCCAGCACGATGAGGCAGAACGCGATGAACCACCAACGCTGCCAGAACGGCGGGGTGATCTTGAACGAAATGGCCGCCGGCACGCGGCTTTCCACGCCTCCGGCATTGACCGCTTTCACCTCAAAGGTGTAATTTCCCGGCCGCAGCGAAGCGTAGGTGACGACGCGCTCCGCAATCGGCTCCTGCCACTCTTCCTGCAAGCCGGCCAGCCGGTAGGTGTAGCGCAACGCATTCGCGCCGGTGAGGCTGATGCCGGTAAACAGGATGGTACACACATTCTGGTCATGGCTGAGCTGCAAACCGTTCTGCAGCGGCTGCTCCTTGCCGTTGACACGCATGCCGGTGAGATAAACCGGCGGCGGTGGCGACGGCGGCGCCGTACGCCCATATTCGTAGAGGATCAATTCGTCCGCACTCATCGCCCACACGGTTTTCTCGCTTGCGATGACGCCGAGGCCTTCGGTGAATCGGCCGATCAAATGGGCATTGGCCCGGAGCCGTCGCGAGTCCTCCGCCTCGGTCTGTTGCACGCCGGCAGAGGTGCCGATCCACACGCGGCCTTCGGAATCCTCCGCCAGCGCCCACACTGCATTGTGGAGCAGTCCGTCTTTGCTCGTGAGCCTTGCGAAGGTTCCCTCGCGATAGATCGAAATCCCGTCAAAGCGGTGGCCGATCCAGATTTCGCCGTTGCGGCGTTGCAGCAGTGCGCGGATGCGATTGCTGGGCAATCCCTGCCTCACGCTGAAATGCCGCTGCCGGCGCAGGGAATCCTCTGCCACTTCGAAAACATGAATGCCGTCATTGAACGTGCCGATCCAGATTCGCCCCTGCCGGTCTTGAATAAAAGCTTGCGGCGTCTCCGTCTGCAGATACGACTGGCTTCGCAAAGTAACCGGATCGATCTGCACAATGCCCAAGCCCCAGATCACATACCAAATCCGGTTGCGGCGGTCAATGGTGATGCCAAGCGGATTACCATCGGGCAGGTCTCTGCCCGGCGCCAGCTTTCTGACCAGCGCCAGACGCGAGGCTTGCCGCGGTTGTCGCGTGACGCGATAGGCCGCCAAACCGCCGCCGTGAATCGTATGCCACAGCAGACCGTCCGGTGCAAACGCCACAGAAGTATGATGCGCGAAGAATCGCTTTTCCGGCCGGGGCGCCAGGGCGGGAAGCACATGCAGAAATATCGCCCAACTGCCGTTGTCATCCCGCCAAATTTCCCACAGTCCCCTTTCCGTCGCCACAAACAAGTGGCCAGCCGAATCGACTACCGCGGTGTGATTGAGAACATCGGGGCGTGAAGCCAGGCCGGCAAAAGGAAGGCGCGTGAGCGAGCGTTCGGACAGCTTGATCAGGCCGCCGCGGCGGCTCGACAACCACAGATTGTGCTCGCGATCCAGGAAACACGATCCCACCACATTGTCGGGCAGTCCATTCGCTGTCGTAAAGCGCGTGAATTCACTGTGGGGAAAATTCTTCTTGGCGATCTTCAACAGGCCGCCGGCCGCGACCCAGAGATTCCCCTCATGGTCTTCCACGATGCCGCCGACGTCGAATGCCCCCGTTGATTTGGAGGCCGCCAGGCGGTCCTGCTGAATCTTGTAAAGCGCACCACCTTCGGCGCCGCACCACACGATTCCATCTGCGTCCTCGAACAGGCAGACCAGCGGAGCCGACTGCTCGCCCAGGTCCACTTGTTTCACAGCGCCGGTGCCGGCCGTGTAGTGGTAGAGTTTTTCTCTGGCGTTGAACCACAAGCGGCCGTCCCGCGTGGGTACGAAAAACTGCACGATGCCGGAGTCGCCGCTGGCGAAGAAGAACGAGACACTGTCACCGCGTACCTGGTAGATGCCGACATTCGTGCCGCACCAAACAGTGCCGTCGTCATCTTCATAAATCGCATGAATCGTATTGTGCAGCGCGCCGGGCTTGGCAGGCAGGCCGTGACGGAGCAAGCGCGCAGTGATCTTGCCGTTTTCGAATGTGGCCAGGCCGCCGCCGTTCGTGCCGAGGTACATGGTGCCCGGCGCTTTGCGGCTCTCGCCGAAGCACCAGACAAAGCCGACCGGCAGGCCCTTATCCACGTCATAGTTTGTGAAGCGGATGCCATCGTAAATCGCGAAGCCGCCGTCGCCACCGGCCCACAAATAGCCGCGGGCATCCTGCACGATTGCCGTGATCCAGTTCGAAGGCAGGCCGTCTTTGATGGAATATTGCTCAAACGGCAAGAGCTGAGCGTAGCCCAAAGCAGAATAGCAAAGGAGAAGGACGAGAAATGTCGTTGCGGTTGGTTTGTTCTGCATCAGCATTCAGGAGAAGAAAACGGCCGCCCTGAACCCTCCGGCCGGCGCCGGCCGCTGCGAAAAATCAGGCGCCGGAGAAGCTGTGCTAGCCGCCGGCAATGGAACCCAACACGATGAACGGTTCGCTTCCCGTGGCCACCGCCTCCGGTAGCAGCGTGTCCGGCGGTTCGAGGGACCAGTCTGCTTCACAAGCGAAGTAGCGCAAAAACGGCCGGCGCTGCTGCGTCACGTGGTCGCGGATCGTTCCCCGCAACATGGGATAGCGCGCCTCGAGTGCGTCGAGCACCGCGCGCAGCGTGACCGGGCCTGCGATCTCGAGCTGCACCTCGGCGCCGGTTTGCGCCAGTGTGCGGAGATGATAGGGAATGATGACTCTGATCATGGCAAGTTGCTCATTGCTTCTTGGTAGTCCCGCCCGCTGGTGAGTCGCTGTCGAAGCCAAAGAATTCCATGGTTGGAGCGATGCCGCACGAGGGGCAGGACTACGAAATCCTGGTAACTGAGCCTGCGCTCCGGCTACCGCAGGGTTTGCACTTCCACGGAAAGCACGGAGGGCAAATCGCGGACGATGGGCGCCCAAGTGTCGCCGCCATCGGGTGAGCAATACACTTGGCCGCCGGTGGTGCCGAAATAGATGCCGCACTTGTCGAGCGTATCAACGGCCATGGCATCGCGCAGCACGTTGACGTAGCAGTTCTGTTGCGGCAAGCCTTTGGTTAAGGCTTCCCATTCGTTGCCACCGGTTTTGCTGCGGTAGACGCGCAGTTTGCCCTCGGGCGGATAATGCTCGGAGTCGCTCTTGATCGGCACGACGTAGATGGTCTCCGGCTCGTGCGCGTGCACGTCGATCGGGAAACCGAAATCCGTCGGCAAGTTCCCGCTGACTTCGCGCCACGACTCGCCGGCATCATCGCTGCGCATCACATCCCAATGCTTCTGCATGAACAGCACGTTCGGCCGCGAGGGGTGCATGGCAATGCGATGCACACAATGGCCAATCTCGGCATCGGGGTCCGGAATGTATTGAGATTTCAAACCGCGATTGATCGGTTTCCAGGTCTTGCCCTCATCGTCGGTGCGGAACACGCCCGCCGCTGAAATGGCGCCATAGATGCGCCCGGGATTTTTTGCATCCAACAGAATCGTGTGCAGGCCCATGCCGCCGGCGCCGGGCATCCATTGCGACCCGGTGCCGTGGCCGCGCAGTCCGGCTAGCTCATGCCAGGTCTTGCCGCCGTCGGTCGTGCGAAACATTGCCGCGTCTTCGACACCGGCATAGACGGTATCCGGATCGGTGAGCGACGGCTCGAGATGCCACACGCGCTTGAACTCCCACGGATGCTGCGTGCCGTCATACCATTGATGCGTAGTCAGTGGCGCCGCAGAGGCATCATAAACAAACTTGTTGCTTTCGCCCATGGGCATGCCGTCGGGCGTGGTGGTCGGTGCGCCCGCCGGCGTGCCGGGCTGGTACCAGGTTTTGCCGCCGTCATCCGAGCGTTGGATTATTTGCCCGAACCAGCCGCTGGTCTGAGAGGTATAGATCCGGTTGGGATCAACCGGCGAGCCTTTCATGTGATAGATTTCCCAACCTGCAAAGTGCGGCCCGCTCACCTCCCATTTCCCCCGCTTGCCGTCCGCGGAAATGATGAACGCGCCCTTTTTGGTGCCGACCAAAACGCGTACTCGGCTCATGCTTGCTCCTTTCCTTGTGGGTCATGTGAATAGGTCTGCGAATTCAGTAGCGAATTTCAATAGATCTTCTCCGTGCCCGGCAGCCGAATTTGACGCACACGCACGGCGTTGGTGACGGAGTTCTCCAACAGCCAGAGCTCGCCGTTCGGCGCGGTTAATCCGCCGGTCGGCGACCACGGCTGTGATGAGTGCGCCACGATCGCAACCGCGCCCGCGCGATTGACTTTTTTCACCACGCGACTGGAATAGACCGCCACATAAACGCTTTCATCGTGATCCAGCCACAAGCCCATCAGGCTGTGCCGGTCATTCACGTGAGATTGCGCCAGGTTGCGCGCAATGGTGCTGACAGTTCCCTCCGGCGTGATGGCGCGCAAGTCGCCGGCATCGATCAAATACACGGTTCCGCCCGCACTGCACGTCATCCAGCGCACGTCGCGGAAGTCGTGCGTTTGGCAGAGATCGCTCAGCGTGCCGTCGGGCGCGCGTTGGCGAATGAGAATCTCAGCCGTGCCGCCTGCTGCCGGCGTGTTGCGCTCGGCCCAGTACATGTTGCCGGCGCCATCGCGCACGAAACTGAAGTCCCGGTAATTCTCCCGAAAACCCGGGCGAGGCGGGATCAAGCGCTCGAGTTCGCCGCTGGCGTGCAGTTTCCAGACATAGTGTCCCCATTTGTCCGTGGCCTCGCCTTCATACCACAGATGCTCGCCGTAGAGGTTGTCCTCCGCGTCGAGGCAAAGCTCGTGCGTATGCACGTTGGCGACTGCTATGGTTTTTCGCCCCTCCGGCGAGATTTTCCAAACCTGCTTGAGATCGGTGTAGAAAATCTCACCGCGGCTGTTCCGCACGATGCCGATGCCGGGATGCGCAAAAGCCGCGGCATGCAACACAAGCAAAAGGATTGGATAAAGCAATGTCTTGTGCATTCTGCGACCTCCCCTTGTCGAATTTCGTCTTCCCTTCCGGCGCGGCGGCACTTCCAGCACGCTCACAGCCTCTAGTCGTTCGAGAGCGCCCAAAATCGACAGGGCCTTCGGCTATGGCAGAAAATTCTCGGCCTGCCGAACTCAAGGAATTGCCCTTGTAAAAATAATGAGAAGCTCTTCATGCGGCCCGGCTCGCCTTCAGGATCTTCTCAATGGTGTTCCAGTTCCGGGTCGTCACCTTCCGCCCATATTCCTTTTCCAGCATGCTCATGAGATCAACCGTCTGGTAGCTCGTCAAGACACTGCACACCTCGCGGTCGTTCGCACGAATGATTCTGCAATTCTTGTCAGGAGTTTCATACGGAATCTTCAGACTGCTCTTGTTTTTCTCCGAAAGAAAGGTCACAAACAACCGCGTCTGCGGGGTGATTCTGATCCCCGCGAAAGGCGCAGCCTCGGCCAGACGCCGTAGCTCTTCAATCTTGCGGACGAGTACACCGATATCACGCCCGAAATCCGCTGCCAGCTTCTTTTCGATCTTGCTCACCAGTGTGCTCTCGCTCGCAGCGGTCGCGGTAAAAAGCACATTGCCGCTGGCCAGTAACGTTTTGACCCCGGCAAATCCCAGGGCTTCGAACGACTTCTTCAGTCTGTCCATTTTGACGATGACGCCGCCGACGTTGATGCCGCGCAGAAAAGCGACGTAATCAACCATGAAACTTCTCTCCCTTCTTGAGCATTGCCAGAATCGCCTGCATGCGCCGCGCCCGCGTTTCGGGCCGCTTGGCGGTCTGCAGCCGCCACGCGATCGCGTAGTGATTCGCCCGGTTCAGCGATTCAAAAAACGCTTTCGCCTTCTTGTCCTTCGCCAGGGCTTGGAGAAAATCCGCCGGCATCTCCATCGCCCCTTGCGGATCGTAGGCCTTGTCCCAGCGGCCGTCCTTTTTTGCCGCTTCCGCTTCTTGGAGACCGGCGGGCTTCATTCTGCCGGCGGCAGTCAGGCGGTTGACGTGTTCGATGTTTCGCTTGGACCACGGGCTTCTGGGCCGGCGCGGCGTGAAGCGGCGCAGCCACGATTTTTCATCGTAAGGATCGAGCCGGCCGTCGATCCAACCGTAACACAATGCCTCATCCAAAGCTTCGGCATACGTCACCGAGGCCACGCCTGAGTCCTTCTTGAAAAAGCGCAGCCAGATACCGTTGGAAGCCGCATGCTGCTTGGCCAGCCAGTTTGCCCAGTCTCTTTGCGACTTGAATGAAAGGATCGGCACATCCGTTTTGTGCATTGGTTCGCCTCCCTCAGGCCAGGCCTGAAAAATCCCAAGTCCTCACGTTCGCATGATTGCGGGAGATCGTACGATGCTATTGCAGCAAGATCATTTTTTTCGTTTCCCGGAATGCACCCGCACTCAAGCGGCAAAAATAGATTCCGGAAGGTACTGCGCGATCATGATCATCAGCGCCGTCCCAAACAACAGCTTTTTCACCAGCAGACTGCCGTCCCTCGACCAAGGTCCTGACCTTTCGGCCCTGCACATCGAAGACGGCCAACTCGACCGGCGTGGCCCGCGGCAAGTGATAGCGTATCTCAGTCGCAGGATTGAAAGGATTCGGGTAATTCTGTTTCAACACGAACTCCTGCGGTTTTGCGAGACGAGTATCATCAACGCGGGTCCGGCTGCCGAGCGCCATTGCCACAGCCTGCGCCACGGACAACCCCACCAACTGCTGCAATGGACCGAGCCTTGCAAGTTCGACATTCAGCGAATCGCGCAGCGAGTCGCTGGCAACAGCCCGGAGACTGTCCAAGAACGCGGACACGGAATCGATCAGGGTTTGTGTGACGAGTGCACTGCCGTCGCCCTCCAGCAGATTGCGCAGCGGCGGCTGCATCATGGCGAGGGCACGCACCGCCTGCATGCCGATAGCGCTGCGATCAAAGAGAAGCAGCGGCATCACCTCCGGCGCGGTGCGATAGTAGAGATTCACGAAGCGCGTTCCGGTTTGAGTGGCCAGCAGCGTCTCGTCCCGGAAGCGGCGGAAGAGATCGACCTCGAGGGTGTCGACGATTGCGGCGGCAATGACACTGCCGGCCGCGGTGCGCAATGCCGGCGGCGGCAGGAAAAGCGCAAGGCACTCGAGCGGGCACAGGCAAAAGTGCATGGTCACAAACGCATCGAGCGACTGGTTCAAGCCGTCCGTGATTTTGTAGAGAAAGAAATCGGTTTCGAGATTTGCGGACAACAGTCCATCATGCGAATAAGTGATACTGGTATCGTTGAACGATTCAATGGTGCCGCCAAACGCCGGTTCGCTCACGCTCAGCACGCGGATGGGATCGCCCTCGGGATCAGAATCGTTTTGAAGAACGCGCAGGGTTTTGTTGCTGTTGAAGAAATAATCCAGATAGAGATAATCATCCGCGCGCGCGACCGGCGGCTGGTTGGGCGGCGGCGTGTTGTGAATGGTCACCGTGAAATTGTCGCTACCGTGCCGGTAGATCAAATCTTGATTGGGAGGAAGCGGCGGCTGGGTGGCGCCGCGCGAGCTGAGGCGCAAAAAACCAAAGTAGAGAAAATCGCCGCCGTCGGAGAAATCAGGGTGATCACCGGAGCCGTCGAGCGCCGTGAAGCTGCTGGCGGTCAAACCGGTTAGGGTTCCGCTGTGCCACAAAGTATCGGCAACCACCTGCAAAAAAACGTTGGCGCGAAAAATTCTGCCGGATTGCCGGATAGCCGGAAAGCTGCGAATGAACGCCTGATTCCAGGGCAAATCGAGCAGTCTGATGTCCTCGGCATAGTCAATGTGGTCGATCGCCTCCAAGGGGAGATATGCATCGCCGTCATAGATGTGTGTGACTTCGACTCGCGTCAAATCACTGGGGCCCGGCGGCGCCGGCAGGATGTGCTCCATGAAACGAAAGGCGCCGGGATTGCCGCCGGTGGTTCGCTGCGTGTGAGTCTCGCTCGCACCGAAGGTTGTGACTACCGTCTCACTCCAGTTGGCGGGCGGGTAGGTGCTGTCGGAGATGACGGTTTGACCGTGAAGGGCGCAGCAAACCAAGAGGAGGAAAACCAGGGGCGGCGCAAAGCAGGCGTTTTCAACTCGCATGTCGCGACCTCCTTTTGAGTCTTTCAAGATTTAATCGCATAACATGGCGCCGGGTTCCGGCGCGTCCCACTGCCACAAAGCCCGCTTTTTTGAAGGCACTCACAAATCCCATAAGCGGCTGGCCCCGTCTTGCTGGTTGGCTTCTTCTGGCGTGGCGCGCCAGCCATGCACCAACAATACTTGGGCCCGCCGCGGCTTGCGAAGAGTCTCACAAAGTCATTCAAGCGCTGGCGATCGACTTCGTGAAAGACGATTCGCCACAGTTTATCATTCATCGCGGGTGCGGAATTCACGTCAGGTTTTGTCCCTCGCCGGGCAGACGGCAAGGCCACGGATTTCAACACACCCGAGTGCTGCCGTGGCATTTCAGAAAGTTCCTTCATCTGCGGAAGGGCCATAAATGGAGGGCACCGGTATGTCGTTGAGACGCATGTAGACAGTCAGTTGTCCGCGGTGATGCACGAGATGGTTTATGGATGAGCCAACGATTTCTCCGGCAGGAGAGCTGAGCAGCACCTGACCCTGGTGTTTGAGAAAAAAAGTCTTGTCCAGTTCCTGGTCGGTAACTTTGGCCAGTGCACTACTCGAGCCTTCAAGATTTTCATCAAAATGATTCACCAATTCCGCCGTAGTTTTGGGCTGAAAACGTCCAAATGTGGCAAAGTCGATTTCACCCTTCTCGACGATGTAAGTTATCCATCTTGGGATTTCGGCAACCAGCAGGGCGAGATACCCCATGGTCATGGATTTCTCATGCGGCTTCCAGCCAAACCGGCTCTCCGGTATGCGTTCCAGACATTTGCGTGTGGCAGGAGCTTCGGCCTTCAGTTCTTGCAGAAACGCTGAACCTCGCGTCAATTCAGTCATATGTTATCCTCCTTGAGGCCCGGCGTTGGCAAACCAAGTCCATCGCGATAAAACTGCAATGCTCGCTGCAGATCGGCAACGCCGAGCGTGATGAAACTGATTCGCGGTTTCATGCGGTCATTCCGATTTGGCGGGATGGCGATAGAACGTCTTGGCGACGATCTTCCAGCCCTCGTCGAATTTGTAGAGTGAAATGTAATCAGTGAAGGTGTGTTTGCCGTCGCGATAAAGCGCCACCTTCACGACCGCCGCGCTGCCGGTCACCTCGACCAGCGGGAATTCTGCTTTGATTTCCGGCCGGGCTTTGTTTGCGCCTTTTGCCTGCGCGGCTGCAATGCGGGTAATCCATTCATCACGCGTCACTTTATTGATCTTGCTGCCCTCTTGCACGAACATGATGAACTCCGCGTGAAAGCCCCGGCGCATGGCCTCACCGTCAGGATGGGCGTGCACGCCCTGGACGTAGGCCTCTTCCACGACTTTGATCACCGCCTGTTTATCATCTTGATTCCGGGCGAATGCACTCAGGAGGGCCACCAGCACCATGACAATTGAACCCTGCAGGACTCTTGCTTTCATTGTTTGATCTCCATGTTTTGAGTAGTTGCACAACGTTGAGTCTTGTAGTGGAAAATTTCGATCCTACCCAACTCTCGTCGCGATCCACCACGTCGTCCCGCCGGCCTCCTTGACGCCGCCGCGTTTGTCTTCGTCATCTTGCTTTACCGGCGCTTGCACCGGGACAGCGCCGGCCTCCAAAGCACGTTGGTAGATCGCATCAACCTCCGCCACATAAATATGCACATGCGCCGGAACCGGCGGCCAGCCTTCGACACTCTCGGCAATCATCACGACCGTGTCATCAATGCGAACCTCAGCGTGCATAATTCTTCCGGCGGAATCCGTGAAGCGGCGCAGCTCAACCGCGCCGAAGACGCGTTTGAGAAATGCAATGCTGTCGCTTGCGCCTTTGACAATGAGATAAGGTGAAACGGAATTGTAGCGGTTCGGCTTGTACGATGTGCTCATGGGTTCTCCTCCGTGCCGGAAGGCCGCTACGGCTTGATGATTTGCTCCCTGCCCTCGCGGCTCACGATCTTCACAAAATTGCCCCGGTGTTTGGTGGAGGCCACTTCGACACCGCCGTCCGCGTCATCCGAAAGGCCAAGGGCCGAGCCTGCTTCCGTGGCCGTGATCTTGACAAGCGGACCGCTGTGCGGATCAGTCAGCCGCAAAACCACCGTCTCCGGATAGGTGCGTGAATCAATCGTGACCGCCGGCTCCACGGTGATGCTCGCCCGCACCCGGCCGCTGCTGTCCACGATTTCAAGCGCGCGGCCGCGCAGCACCGGCGCGATATTCTGCGCCCGGGCGGAAAGATTCTGCGCCATCAAGAGCACGAGCAGCACGAGATTCATCAACGTGAGGACGACTCCAAATCGGTGCGCTTTCACCACACTCTCTCCTTTCTGGCAAGATCGTTACGCCAAGGTCAAGCCGCGGGCGCATCGATGAGATGCCCGCCCAGCGCGAAACGTTCAATCGTGCGAACGTTGGGAAAGCGCGCCAGATTGCATCGCGCCTGATGCCCGCTGCGCTTGACTGCGATGGTTCTCCGGCCTCCGCCCTTTCCGGCGCAAGGCCTTTGCCGTCACCGGGTCGAACCGGCGCAGCAGTTGCCCCCGAATCTCGCAATCCTCGCCCGCGCAGATTCAAGTCGAAACCATTCTTCAAGAGCACAATAAGGCTTGGGACAAGTCGTGCCGAGTGAAGCGCATCGCGCAAAACAGAGAAGCTTCACCAGCCATGGGGTCACAGCGCTGCTCATATCCAACAGATAGTGGTGGTGCAGAGCGCTGAGTCAAATCGTAGTCATTCAGGAGGGATTTCCAGTGGTCTCAAGCGCGCTTGGGCGAGGCGGCATGAGAAAAAACATGCAGAAGATAACAGAAGCTACTGACAACCCTATGTCAGCAGCGGCGAAGATATTCACCTGCGCACCGGTTTCGGCAAACTGCAGACCTCACCAGCGGAGCATAAATCCAGCCGGCACGCCAAGCCGTATCTTGCCTCGAGCCATGTATCGCAGCAGTTCGAAATGCGGAAATCCGTCATGCCCGGCGGTGCAGTGGCGGGATGCGGCTTTCGGTTTTGCGTGTGTTTGCCCGCTTGGCCTGCTGGCTGGTGTTTGCCGTCAACACTCGGCTCTTCACGCGTTGACCAAAACTCTGGACCACAAACAAAATGAGAAGCAGACTCAGCGTTGCCCTTCAAAAATTGCATCCGGCCTCCACGGCAACAGAAGCCCCGGTGCCCAACCAGGCCTGGGCATTCGTTTGGCTGGCAGCAAAGGATGCAATTCCAATTCCGGCAGGCGAGAGAATAATTTCCTGCCTTCCTGTCTTGGCAGTAAGATTTGGTTCCGGCATGTTCTGGTCGTGGCGTATCATGCTGACGGCCTCAGCGCCGGCAGGTTGACGCCTTTGTTGATCGACCACAGTGCGAGCGCCACTTCACACTCCAACATTGCCCGCCACAGCAGCCCGATCGTCGCGCTCGAGAAAGGGCGTCACTCCCCACACGAATGCCGAGAAACAAGTGAACAGCGCGAGCCACACGCCAATGCGCCTCGCCCTTGCGTGCGCGGCAATGTTTGCGAGCTTGGCCGCGATCCCCTCTGCGCTGGTTGCCCGGCCGGTGAGAACCACGCGGGTGATGCTGGCCGCAAGGTGGCAGAGAAAGGTATAACCGGCGAGCCTGGCATTTGTTCTATTGATCATGTGCCTCGTTTCCTTTGGCAGGTGCTGCCCGGAACGACAGCGCCACAACGATCGCTACATTGCCTTTGCGCCGGCCCGCTCTTGCCAGCGTTGAACGTCCACGCCCTTCCTGAGCAGCCAAAAAATCAGCACGGCTGCCACCAACAGGGCGAAGGGGGCAACAAAAGGAAACAGACGATAGCCGAGTGGCGGATACAAAAAGGTCAGCCAGCCCACACCCGCAAGGGCCGACAACCCGCCGATGATCCGTGGCAGGAAGGTAGACCTGAACATGAGATAACCATTCAGGCTTGTGGAAAATCCGAAAAACGCCAGGGCAAGCGCAGCGCCCTGGTCATTCAATTTGAGAAAGAGCAGTGCCAGCGCCTGCAACTGCTCCGGCTGAAATGCAGTCATGTCGTGCGTGCCGCCCAGCACGAGCAGGGGAGCAAGGTAGAAGAGACGGCTCAGGGTCTTGATCACGCAGCCGGTGAGGCTCCAACACGCCGCCAGCAAAGCGAGACTGCTGCTCACCGGCTTGAGCAGAATATAGAAAAGCGCCGTCATCGCGACTTGGCACGCCATTTCGAGGAGGTAGATCGAGAATCCCAACTCAAACAGGCGCTTGTGCGCCAGGAGGTTGGCTGCCGTGGCCGCGGCGTCACCGTACACAACGAGCTGGCCGCTGATGAAAAGCTGCGCGCAGATGCCCGCCAGGATGGTGAGCAGATAGAACAAACCGGTCGTCCTGGCCAACCGGCGTGGCGAGGATTCCAATGCTCGGGGCACCATTTGATTTTCTCCCAACGAAGTATTCGTAGATTGGCCTCACGACCGCGAGCCAGGCGACATCGACGAGGCCAGGAAACACCGGCCTCGCCTTGATTCATATCAATCCGAGGTTGTACTCAGCGGCCGGGAGCGGCGGCGACTGATTCGGCCGGGGGCTGCGGCTTTGCCCCCATAATCAGCAGCCACAACGGGAACGCCGCCTCTCCGAAGAGGGCGGGAAAGGTGATCTTGTTGACGATCGCCAAGTACTGCGGCCACAGCATCCCCGTGAAACTGATGATGACATAGGCGACTCCATTGACGATCAGCCAGAGGCCCAAGAAGCGGGGCAAAAAGCCGGAACGAAAAACCAGCAGTCCGAGGGGAAAGAGCCACAGCCCCCAAAAGAGTTCGATGGGAAAAATGGCCTTGTTGTTCGGATCGAGAAGCACCATGGCCAGCGCGTCCCGCTGCGCTTTGTCGAAAGCGGACCCCAAACTCTCGCCGCGCAAGAGTTCCAGAGCGGAGATCTGATTCATCGCGTCGTGAATGCCGACCGGAACCTGGACGAGAACCAGGATCACCATGAGCGCGGCATGTTGCGGGTTCACTGGTTTGAGCAGCCGGTAGAGGGCCAGGGCAACGAAAAGAAAAAGGACCGAGGAGAGCAGACTGTTCACCGTGTGGATATTGAAGAGCGATTGCGAGGCGAGAATATTGGCGGCGGTGGCGGCGGCATCGCCGCGCACCATCAGCCTGCCGGGAACATAGATGAGACTGAAGACGCCTGAGGGTATCATGAGGAGGTACAACAATCCCGCGCCTCGTGCCCTCTTTGCGGTTGAATTCATCCTTGTCTCCTTATTGTCGTGCGACTTGGTCACTCGGATCACTGACAGCAACGCCAGAGTGGGATCACGGATGCGAATGTGCGCCGGACAGCGCGGCTTGGTCAGCGGGCGGGCCGACCGGCACAATCATGCCATTTTCCTGCCGCTCGAGGGCCAAGCCGGGGGGAGAAGAACGTTTCTGTCTGGTTTGCCAGTTCTCCGCTCCGGGAGGCGCGGCGGCTCATCGCATGCTGCCCAGCGGGATGCAGGCTGTGCCCGCAGAATACATGGCTGATTGGCTCAACGCGATATCGTGCTCGTGCCATTTCGCGCGGATTTCCCATGACACGGGTCTTGAGCGTATACGGCATCATCTGAACAATTGGCTGCGGGAAAATAGTGCCGCAGCGCGCCAAAGTCAAACTTGAAATTTGCGACCATCGAAGCGGTTGCTTGGTGATGCCAGTCGGAAAGCCGTAAAGGTTGGAACCAACGCAGCTCGCGTAGCTTTCGCATCTTGATCGCTCGAGGTTCTCAAACTACGCAGCCGCCCGCGCTCCGCTACCTCCGCCTAAGGCGCAACTTATCCCCCGGCGGCTGGATCTGTTTCAACCTCAGTTGTCCCGCCACCTGGATCATGCCGTCGGCGAATGTACGCAGAGGGGTGAGCTCGTGGCCGATGCCACATTAAAAATCGATTTTGGACGCGCCGGCCCCCGGCAGAGCAGTGTTCTCTTAACCTGCCAAGTTGGAGAACAAATTGGTGAAGCCGGACAAGTGACTCTAGCGCATGAGCAAGAGCTTGGTCTGCGCGCTGAACGAAGCCGACCGCAGCACGCACAGGTAGACGCCGCTCGCCATCGGCAAACCCTGATCATCTCTTGCATCCCACACGAAGCTATGCTGGCCCGCGGCCATCTCGCCACTAACCAACTCACGCACGCTTTGTCCAGCCAGGGTGTAGATCACGAGGGCGACGTGCTCGGCTTTTTGCAGCTTGAAGCCAATTCGAGTCGTGGGATTGAACGGATTGGGGTAGTTCTGCAACAGCCCGTAGCCGGCTGCGTCCGTCTGATCACCATGGAACGCGAGCGCCTCAGACTCGGATGCTTTCGGCAGATTTCCCGCTCCCGGCAGAGTCCCGGGCGAGTCATGGTGCAGAAACAAACAATCGCGTTCCACCACGATTTCGTTGGCGCAAATCGCGCCGCGCAGTTGGCTGTTTTTGGCGAGCGCGACGGCCGCATTCGGTGCGATCAGGTTGCCCAGAAAGTACGCTTCTTTTCCGATATTCACAGCCGTGCTCTGCAACGTGAAGAAGGTCACCAGCTCGCTATCGCTCTCGCCATTCGGCAACAGGCGAATCTCCACTTCCTTGCCCAATTGCAGATTGCTGACGACGTTGATATTCACCGGCGCGCCACTGGCAAGATCAGTCGCGATCACTGCCGTCGAGCCGGGATAGCGCAGCTCGTTAATGAAATATTCGCCGCTGGTAAGCTGCAGTGTGCCGCCGCTGTTGAGGGTAACAATGCCATACGAACCCGGCGCCAGCGCGAGCGCACCATTTTGCGGCACGGTTTGGTTCAAGCCGCCGGCGCTGTAGCTCTTGCTCGGCAACGGTTCGATGGCAACCGGCCCCACGCTGATCACGCCGTTGACCGTTCCGGCATTGCTGACCGCGAGCGATGACTTGACGTTGCCGTTGATGGTATTGTCTTTTTGAATCGTGAGCGCGCCCACCGCGGTGAGATTGGAGTTGTATGTGCTGGGATCGCCTTTTTCCACCAGCAGTGTGCCGTTGGAATGAATGTTGCCGGCCGGCGTGTGTTGCTTGGTACGCTTGAGCGTCACTTTGTTGGCGAGAAAGACAAAAGGGTTGCACACGGCGGCGTCAGTCACTTTCATCACAAACACATCGCGCTGACCATGAGGCGTTGCCTGGAAGGCATTCAGAGTCGGGAGATCAGTTGAAAACGTCAAGCCGGTCATGTAAGCGGCACCGTGAACATCCACAGCGAGGCCGGTGGGCCGGTCCTCGGCAGTGCCGCCGAAATAAGTGGCATACACCAAAGCCGAACCCGCCGGATTCAACTTGGCAAGGATGCCATCATAAACGCCACCGGCGAAAGTCGATTGCATCGGATTAGCGGTGGGAAAGTCAGATGACAGCGTCCAGCCCGCCACATAAACACTGCCCGTACCGTCGACGGCCAGGTCACGAGCATATTCGTCCAGGCTGCCGCCGAGGAACGTGGAATAGACGAGCGCCGAGGCCGTGGCATTCAATTTCACAACCATGGCATCGCGGCCGCCGGCCAGCGCCGGCTGCAACGCATTCGCCGTCGGAAAATCCGGCGAGGCCGTTTGTCCCGTCACATACAAATTGCCGCTGGCATCTCTCGCGATATCCGTGCCGATATCGTCAGCGCTGCCGCCGAGAAAAGTGGAATAGGCCAGAGCCGCTGTACTCGGATTCAACTTCGTGATAAAGACGTCCTGCAAGCCAGCCCAAGTTGGCTGCAAGGCATTCGCAACCGGAAAGTCCGGTGAATCCGTCACGCCGGTCAGATAGGCGTTGCCGGCGTTATCGACAAAGATACCTTGTGCTGAATCGCGAGCGTTGCCGCCCAGATAAGAGGAATAGACCAGCGTCGAACCCGTTGCATTGAACTTGGTGACAAAAGCGTCAGTGGCGCCGCCGGCGTAGAGCGGCTGTTGCGCATTCACCGTGGGAAAATTCGGCGAATCCGTCACGCCGGCGACATGGACATTGCCCGTCGCATCCGCAAAGATGGCGTTGCCATAGTCGACTGTTCCGGTGCCGCCGAGAAAAGTGGAAAAGACGAGTGCAGACCCGGCGGGGTTCAGTTTGAAGACGACGGCGTCGACATCGCCGCCGCCAAAAGCCGGTTGCGCGGGATTCATCAGGGGAAAATCGGAAGATTGGGCCCATCCGGAAACATAAGCGTTGCCGGCGGCGTCCACGGTAATGTCGAAACCTGCTTCGCGCCGGGTGCCGCCGAGATAAGTGGAGTAGACGAGCGCGGTGCCGGAGGGATTGAGCTTGGTCACGAAAATGTCCTGGTCGAGACAAACGCAAACCGGCTGCAAAGCATTCGCCACCGGGAAGTCCAGCGAGCTGGTGAATCCCGTGATATAGGCGCTGCCCGCGCCGTCCACGGCGATCGCGTTGCTGATATCCTGATCGCTGCCGCCGAGAAAAGTGGAGTAAATGAGAATCGGATCAATGACGAGAGGCGCGCTCATGTCATAAGCCTCGACATGAAAGCCGACGTGCGGCAAGCCATTACCTTCGTCATCGTCTGCCGCGCTCGCGAGCAGCTTGTAGCCGCCGGAAATCTCCTGGCGAATGCCCTCCTGCTCCTGATAGATGATGGGCTTGTGCATGCGCACTTGCGCATCGGCGACGTGCATCACCAAGTCGGCTTGCGAATCCACTTCGAGTTCATCCACGCCGGCAAATCCCAGCTTGATCGCGGCCGGATCCGCGCCCGGTGCCACGATGAAGTCGTACTCCAATTCTTGCTGATTGCCGTAATAAACCAGATCGACGCCAGGATATATCGCGTGGTATTTGATCTTGGCGTAGGTGGCAACGTTGGTCCGCCAGTGGGTGGGATCATTGCCCTTGAGCTGGTTGATCTTGCCGGGCAATTGCTCCAATCCCTGTATGCGAGGCGCCGGATTCGCGCCGGCAAGCTCCAAACGAATGACGCTGGCGGCTCGTGGTTCGTCGCTCGTCGTCGCGACCATTTGTGATTTCTTTGGCGCCGCAATTGACAACTGCTCACTGAAAACTGACAACTGCTCACCGCCCACGGGCTTTTGCAGCGAGAACACGGCTTCTTGCGTGGTCAAGAACAGGGCATAGCCCTTACCGCGCGCCGTGAACCGGACCTCTTCCGCGGTTTGTCCCTGGTTGGCTGCGAAGCACAGCGGCAGCTTGCCGTAAGCTTCTGCAAGCTCGGCCTTGCCGGACGAATTCGCGTTCGTCGGGACGACCGGCTGGTCCTGAAAAAATCTCTTGGGCAGCAGGCCTGCAAAGAGAAGCAGAACAAGCGCCACCACTGAGATGCTGGTCCAGGTTGGTTTGGCATTCATGACTGGCTCACCTCGGTTCTTCTGCAGGACGGTTGACCGGCACAATGGCGACGGCAACACAAACCGCTGTCACTGCAACTCTTGACAACCATCTGCGAGCGATTGCCCGGTCACTTGAGACGTCCGCGCCTGCAAACATCGCGCTGCCACAGTGATCGGTCAGTTGTTTGTGGGAAGCAGCAGATGATTTCACTTCGTCAAAAGCAATTTCTTCGTCTGCGTAAAGCCCTTGGCTTCCAAACGATAGAGATAGAAACCGGAAGCCAGCGAGCTCGCGTCCCAATTGACTTTGTACGTGCCTGCCGGGACCTGCTGATCAACGAGCGTGGCGACTTCTGCTCCGAATGTGTTGTACACTTTCAGGCGAACAGGACTGTCACGCGGCACGGAAAATTGGATCGTCGTCACCGGATTGAAGGGGTTGGGATAGTTTTGTTCGAGCGCATAACTTTTTGGCAAAGTCGTGATTTCTGCAGTACTGAAAGCGGCCTTGGGTGCGGAAGCCATGTTGATGGCATCAATAATAGCCTGGGCTTGCGCAATCAGCGCAGCGGCCTCAGTTTCCGTGATCGCCTTGCCGCGTTGTGCGGTGACTTGGTTGATGAAAGTATTCAGTTCGGAGACCGCCTTTTTAGGCTCGTCGTTTTGCAGATATGCTTGGATTTGACCCAATTTGGTGAGCCAAGCATTCTTGATCCCTTTATCAGTATCCTTGATGTTCAATGAAGTGACCGTTGTGATCAGATCACTGATGGCGTCTTCTGCCGACTTCACTGTGATAACAACAACATCTGTAGCTGTTCCGCCTTTGCCATCGGCAACGGTCAACTCGATATCATGAATGCCAACGCCGAGAGTGACTTGCGAGGTCGCGCTATTACTTTCTGCGGCGATGACGTTGCCGTTTTCTTTCCAAGTATAGGTAAGTGGATCATTGTTCGGATCGCTGGAACCGGCGCCACTGAGGGTGATTTGAGCAGAACCGGTCGCGGTAATGACCGTCTGATCTGGTCCGGCATTGGCTGTGGGTGGCGTGTTCAAAACATACCTGCCAAAATATGAAGAGGGTTTGCCGCCTGCGGTGGTGAAGCTGCCTCCCACATACAGATGGTTGCCACTCACAGCAATGGCATGGACACCACCATTCGTTCCGCTACCGAGCGCCGACCAACTCGTGCCGTTCCATTTGGCAATACGGTTTGCCGGGACTTCCCCTGCGATTGTGAAGTAACCTCCCGCATACACCTCGCTTCCGTAAACGGCGATAGCCCGGACAGTACTATTCGTTCCGCTTCCCAGGGTAGACCAATTCGTGCCGTCCCATTTGGCAATATTTTTCGCTGCAACTCCCCCCGCTGTGGCGAAGTAACCTCCCGCATACACCTCACTGCCGCTGACAGCGATGGCATAGACAGGCCCATTCATTCCGTCTCCCAGCGCCGACCAACTCGTGCCGTTCCATTTCGCAATACTGTTTGCTGGAATTCCTCCCGCAGTGGTGAAGTAACCTCCTGCATACACTTCGCCGCCGCTGACAACGATGGCATAGACATTCCCATTCATTCCGCTACCCAGCGCCGACCAACTTGTGCCATTCCATTTCGCAATATAGTTTGCCGGAACTCCCCCCGCAGTGCTGAAGTGACCTCCCGCATACACTTCGCTGCCACTGACAGCGATTCCCAGTACCCTGAAATACGTTCCACTACCGATTCCACTTCCCAGTGCCGACCAACTCGTGCCGTTCCATTTCGCAATATTGTTTGCCGGAACGCCACCCGCTGTCGTGAAAAACTGGCCTCCCGCATACACCTCGTTGCCACACACAGCGATGGCATCGACGGAACTATAGTATTCGCCCATTCCGCTTCCCAACGCCGACCAACTCGTGCCATCCCATTCTGCAATACGGTCTGCCAGAACTGGCCCTGCAGTTGTGAACCCGCCTCCCGCATACGCCTCGCTGCTGTTCATGGCGAGGGCATTGACAACACCATTGACCCCATTTTGACTTGAAGCATGTAGCCTAGACCAATTCGTACCGTTCCATTTTGCGATATCGTTTGCCACAACGTTGCTTCCGGTGGTGAGGTAACCTGCTGCATAAACCTCACTATTGCTGATGGCGATGGAAAAAACATTACTGTTCATTCCACTGCCCAGCGTCGACCAACTCGTGCCGTTCCATTTCGCAATATGGTTCGCCGGATCTCCCCCCGCTGCCGTGAACATGCCACCCGCATAGACCTGGCTGCCGCTGACAGCGATGGCAAAGACATAATAATTCGTTCCGCTACCCAGCGCCGACCAACTCGTGCCGTTCCATTTCGCAATATGGTTCGCCGGAACTCCCCCAGCGGTGGTGAACCAGCCTCCGGCATACACCTCGCTGCCACTGATAGCAATGGCATGGACCTCACCGAACGACCCCATTCCGCTACCCAGGGCGGACCAACCCGTGCCGTCCCATTTTGCAATGTGATTTGCCACAACTCCCCCTGCTGTGTAGAAGCGGCCTCCCGCATAGACCTCGCTGCCGCTGACAACGATGGCATAGACGTTTCCACTAGCAAATGTACTGCCATCTCCACTCATACCGCTACCCAGCCCCGACCAACTCGTGCCATTCCATTTCGCAATGCCGGATGCCCAAACAGGCCCTGCCTTCGTGAACCAACCTCCCGCATACACCTCACTGCTGCTGACAGCGATTGCATAGACTCTGCTATTCATTCCGCCACCCAGCGCCGACCAACTCGTGCCGTCCCATTTCGCAATGTTGTTCACCAGAACTCCCCCCGCGGCGCCGAAGTCGCCGCCCGCATAGACCTCGCTGCCGCTGACGGTGATGGCATAGACGTCTCCACTTATTCCGCTACCCAGCGGCGACCAACTCGTGCCGTCCCATTTCGCAATATTGTTTGCGACAACTCCTCCTGCTGAGGTGAACCGCCCTCCTGCATACACCTCGCTGCCGTTCACGGCGATGGCATAGACATGGCCATTTGGCCCGGGTGTGGCGAATCGATCATCCCAGTTCTCGTCACCAGTTGCGGCCATGACCTGGACCATACCGGCTGTTTGTTGTGCAGCGTTTGCAGGCACAAAGCGCGGCTCGCCATTCGGGCCAGTCGTCATTTGCCAGCCTGCCGGATCCACGCTGCCGCGGAAACCGCGTTCGAGATTGAGCGTGCCGTCGTGGTTGAGCAACTGCTCCAGCGGCAACTTGGGTTGAGTCAATTCTTGCTGGTCTTGCGCCAGCACGCCATTGCCCAGGGCAAATGCCAAGAGCCAGCACAGACACAGCGTCAAAAGCCAATGCGTTTTCATGATTTGTTTCCTCTTTGCTAGTGAGGGTACTTTGGGGACGCACCCATTTTTTTTGAATTCGGCTGTTTCTGCCAAAATAATGTTGGAACAAGCCACTTCAATTTTAACACAAAACTCATACCTGCCAGCAAGCCGTATTACCGCCGGTGCCACGCCCGCCCAAGTCATTATTAAAAATGGAGGCACCGCAAGATCGGGCTGGCATTTTTCGGCGGCAAAAACTCAATCGCTGGGTCAAATAACCCAGAACGACAGCAAAGACCGTGGTAAGTCACTCACTGTGTCAAAACTCGTTATCTCCAATCACGCCAAGTGACCGGTCACTTCGAGTGATCGGTCAGTGACGTCATTTTGACCTTATCTCATCAAAGTCATCTTGCGGGTTTGCGCGAAACCATTGACGCGCAGCTTGTACACGTAGACGCCGCTCGGCAAAACTTGGCCTGCATTGTCCTTGCCATCCCAATTGATCACGTGACGTCCGGCGTCCATCTGTCCGGAAATCAGCGTGCGAACTTCTTGTCCATTGATATTGTAAACCGCCAACTGCACCACACCCGCTTCCAAAACGCTGAACCGAATTGTCGTGCTGGGGTTAAACGGATTCGGATAATTCTGCGCCAACTGATAACTCGTCACTGGTGACTGATCACTGGTCGCTTCTTCATCATCCGCGGCAGATTTCGGAAGATTCCCGGGGCCGGGCAAGGCAGCGGGCGAATCATGATGCAGGAACAGGCAATCATTCTCCACCAGAATCGTGTTGGCGCAAAGCGAGCCGCGCAACTGGCTGTTCTTCGCCAGCGTGACGGTCGCATTCGGCGCATGCAGCGTTCCGAGGAAGTAAGCTTCTTTGCCGACGTTCACCGCCGTCCTCTGCAAAGTGAAGAAAGTTACCAATTCGCTGTTGCTCTCGCCGTTGGGCAGCAGGCGAACCGCTACTTCCTTGCCCAACTGCAGATTGCTGACGACGTTGATATTCACCGGTTCACCGCTGGCAAGATCGATCGCGATCACGGCGGTGGAGCCGGGATAGCGCAGCTCGTTGAGGAAATAGTCGCCGCTGGTCAGTTTCAGCGTGCCGCCGCTGTTGAGCGTCACAATGCCATACGAACCGGGCGCCAGCGTCAGGGTGCCATTTTGCGGCACGGCCTTGTTCGGCCCGCCAGCGCTGTAGCTCTTGCTCGGCAGGGGTTCGGAGGCAACCGGCCCCACGGTGAGCACGCCGCTGACCGTTCCCGCGTTGCTGATCGCGAGCGGAGAAGTCACGTTGCCATTGATGGTGTTCTCTTTGTTGATGGTGATCTTGCCCACCGCAGTGAGATTGGAATTGTACGTGCTCGGATCACCCTTCTCGACCGTGAGATTGCCGTTGGAATGAATATCGCCGGCCGGAGTCGATTGCTTGGTGCGTTTGAGCGTCACGGTGTTGGCGAGAAAAACAAAGCGCTTGCATGTGCCCTTGACGGTTACAGTCACCTCGTCCGCATTCGTCAGCCTGTTGGCGTCCGTCACAGTGAGTTTGTAAGTAGTTGTCACCGTGGGTGAGGCAATCGGATTGGCTGCCGTCGCATCATCCAGGCCTGTTGCCGGCGTCCAACTGTAGGCATACGGCGGCGTGCCGCCGCTTGCCGCCGGGTTGCCGCCAATCAGAATGGACTGGCCGTCGCAAATTTGCCCGTCCGCACCGGCATTCGCTACCAGCGCAGGTAGCACGACGATTTCGGCCGTGTAGTCCGTGAAGTCGCCGTCCTTGTCTTTGATGCGACCCTTGGCAGCGAAGGTGCCGCTTGCGGGATATGCACACGCGTAAGAGTTCGCCGTCACGTCACTGACTTCAAACGTGCCGTCATTCGTGCAATCATAAGAATACGTGAATCCAGCAGCCACATCCGCCGCGCTCGGATCGAGAGGATTGCTGAACGCCAACGTTGCTGATTGTCCGACGATGATGGTGCCCGGCGTACCGGTGAAAGTGGCGGTCGGCGCGACGTTGCTTATGTTGACGGTCGCCTGGTCGGTGGCCTTGAGGCCGCTATTGTTTGTGACTTGCACCTGGATGGTACTATCTGCCGGCCCGTCGAGGTCTGCAGCCGAGAACGTCACGCTTTGCCCCGGCGTTTCAAAGCTGCCGTTATTGTCGAGATCCCAAGCGTAGGTCAGCGGCCCGGCGTTCGGATCGTTGCCGGAAGCAGTGACCATGACGGATGCGCCCTCGGTGACGACATACGGTCCGCCAGCCTCAACGGTGATGGAAAGAAAGCTGTCAAAGCCGTCATCGTCAACGTCGATGATGGTATTCATCAACTCGCCGGCCGGCGGTGGAAAGGTGGCGAGAGTGGTGACATTCCCCAAAGGGTCAACACGCTTAACGAATCCTTCGAAACAATCTATTTGGGAGGGCGCGCAACCGCCAAAACCGCCTCCCGCAACAAACAAATTGTCGGCGGCATCGATGGTGAGCTGCAGCGATTGATCCGGGATTCCACCCGGACTCACAAAAGTGGTGAGAGCACCGTTTTGAACTTTCCAGATGATGCGGGTATTGCCGGGGGGAACGTGCCCGAGAATAAGCATTTCATCTTGAGAATTGAACCGCACGTCAATCATGCTGCCGCCGCCCATTTTGAGAGGCGGAAGTCCGGGGTCGAAGAACGTGGACACCTGGCCATCGCGCGTGATGCGGATAATGCGGCCACCGCTATTGCCACCTTGCATCGCCAGGTAGAAATGGCCGCCAGGCCCGCAAGTGAAACCTCTTCCATTCTGGCCGGGCGGAGCTTCATCCACCGTCGAGGCAAGAAGCGAGGGAGCGCCATTTTCGACCAATTCCCATACGGCACCGTACATGTCACCGTTCACAGGATTCTCCATGGACGCGAGCAGGAAAGGCTTGCCGTCATCGGTAACCAGGAGATCGTTCAGACTGCCCTCCGGCAGGCCCGTCGCAAAAGTCGAGACCGACCCGTCTGGGGTGACCTTCATCAGTCTCCCCTCGAAGTCAATCACAAAGAGATTTCCATTCTTATCGAACTTGAGCGGGCCGGGCCGGCCGAGACCGGTGGCAAAGATCGTCTTGGCGCCTGAGTTATCCACCTTTAAAACGTTACCGGAGTTGGGCTCACTCACGAACACCGATTGAGCTCCCGCACCGCTTGGAATCGACATGGACAGGCTGAGCCCCAGAAGCGTGAGCGTGAAATAGACGACGAGTTTTCGCATCATGAATTCCTCCTTGACCGAATTCTGCGACATGATAGCTCATGAACCCACGACGTCAAACCGTGGCTTTCAATATTTTCGCGCGATTATTGTTCTTCCATTCAGGTGAGCGCCTTGGTCAACCGTGCAGAGATTGGCCAGCCGGCGAGTCAAGAGAGGTAAGCCCTGCGGCTCAATTGCTCCTAATACTGCGCAGAGGATACTTGTTGATGATCGTCTTGCACGATCCAGAATGCCAATGCTACCCCGCCATTACTATTGTCACTCCATCAAGATACATGCCAACGGCCACAGGCGAAAGGGTAGATTGATTATAAAGAATTAATGCCAAGCAAACGGCCAGGCATCGACGCGAAAATTCTCACAAGCAAGAACACTTCATGAAAGTTTTCCCAGAATTCGGATAGAAAAAAATCAAACCAGGTGCAGGCCGCAACCTGAGAGGTTTGGCAAAAATCTCACGAGATGTACATTTTGTCACCCATAGTATACTCATCGAAACGGCTTTTGGTCTGCTGGCAGCAGCGGCGCAGCAATCCATTGTCTGCCTGCTGGCAACCTTCACTCCGTCCCCCCCAGCAGCTCAGACCGCAGGCCGCGTCACTCAAGACATCTCAGAATCATAGACTTACCCTGAGGGTTGCTGCTGCATCGGGGCACAGCGCCGTCCCAAGTGTATGCTCAGCCGTCTCCTGCCACCGCACTTTTCCCGCCACACGATTGTGCTTTTTTTTCCAGCCTGCATGAAAATCGCGACTGTTGCGTCTGTTAAGAGGTGAAAGGATAGAACGGCACAGCAGTCTTTCTGCGCAGGCATTTGAATCGCGCAGAAGGTGGAGATTGCTGCGCTTTGGCGTCAAGAAGAGCCTTTCTCCGCGGCTCTGCGGTTCCGGTGCCGGCCTGGTGACTTCGTGGTGTTCCCGCGCTGTCGAGTTGATTGCTCGTTGGGCTTCAGCTCTCAGCACAGCAGCGCAATGAAATACAAGTATTGATGATCAATCAACCTTGGACCCTCATACCTGGAGACGTTATCATGAAGAATTTGCTGACTCAACTAGCGGGGTGTCTGCTATGCGCCGGGCTTGTCTTGATCGGCTGTGACCAAGCGCCGCCTCCCACAATGCCGGAACCGGCACCCATGAATGAAGCGACTACTGCCTTTCTCAAACTCGCATGTGATTGCACCCCAGTGCCGCCGGGAGTGACAAGCTGGTGGCCGTTTGATGAAACCAGTGGCGTGACCGCGGAAGACATCGCCGGTGAGAACAATGGTTCGCTCATCGGAGCAACGCCAATGCCGGCTATGGTTGCCGGCGGGCTGAACTTTGACGGTGTTGACGACTACGTGGCCGTAGCGGACAATCCCAGTTTGGATCTCACCTCCCAAATCACCATTGATGCCTGGATAAAACCCGACAACTTGGTTGGTGAGCATGCCATCGTCAACAAACAGCCATCAGGCTATGCCGATCATAACCATGCCGGGAACTATGAAATCGGCCTCTGGGAGGCGAAATTGATCTTTAAGTCGCAATACGCGCCCTATAATCGAACATGGGGACATATCGCGAATATGCCCGACTTGGTGGTTGGTCAGTGGTACTTCGTTGCCGTCTCCGCCGATGCCGGGACTCGAGTCGTGAAGTTCTATGTCAACGGCGATTTGGTGGACACTGTTGTTTGGCAACATAGCTTGTTGCAGTACCCCAATGATGAACCATTGCGCATCGGCCGGCGAAAGGATGGTTTGTTCTTTGATGGCCTCATCGATGAAGTCGAGATTTATGGTCGCGTCCTCGCAGATAACGAAATCCAGGCCATCTTCACTGCCGGTGCTGCGGGAAAATGCAAGTTCATTCCAATCGAGATCGACATCAAGCCCGGCAGTGATCCCAACAGTGTAAACTGCAAGAATCTGAACGGCGTCATTGCCGTGGCGATTCTAACCACGAGCAAGGCGGCCGGTGAAGCAATCGATTTCGACGCGATCACGGTCGATCCTGCCACGATCCGCTTCGGGCACAGCGGCACTGAGGCCCTCGAAACTCACGGCAAGGGGCACAGCGAAGACGCCGATGGCGATGGCGACCTGGACATGGTGCTGCATTTCCGGCTGGGCGATACGGGGCTGACGTGTAGTGATACCGAAGCCATGCTTACGGGAAAGACCCTTGACGGCGAACCGGTTCAAGGGGAAGATGCCGTACGCATGGTCGGAGGTCAAAAGGATTGATCCGGCGATGCAAACCATGCACCTGCTGCTGCCAGAGCTCATGCAGCGTGGCGCGCCTCGTGCCGGATGGTTCAAGTTGCGGGGAAGGGCGTTGCCACGCTGCTCGTGAGGTGAGAGCCTCATCCACGCAACCGGTGAAATCAAAAGCGGAGATCCTATGCAATCCTCAATACCCGCTCGCGGTCCAGTGCGATTGACGTCGGCGTTGGTTCCGGCCATGCTGATGGGCTGGTGTATTTCAAACCTCGCTTTCGCGCAATGGACCAGTGATCGCAACACGAACATGCCGGTGTGTACCGCCTCCGGCGATCAAACGTATCCCAGCATCATCAGCGACAACGCCGGCGGTGCCATTATCGTTTGGCAGGACAGCCGGAATGGCAAGCTTGATATTTATGCCCAGCGTCTTGACGCAAAAGGAACGGCGTTGTGGGGCAAAAACGGGGTGGCCGTGTGCTTGGCGCCGAACGATCAGCACAGTATCAAAACTGCAGGTGACGGTTCCGGCGGCGTTATCATCGCCTGGACGGATCTCCGCAATTCCACATTCCATCTCTATGCCCAACGGGTCGACGCAAACGGCCAGCCGCTGTGGATTGCCGATGGCGTACCGGTACTTCCCCTGTCGACAATGCTGTCGTCAGATTCTTATAAAATCGTAGGTGACGGCACCGGTGGTGCAATCATTGCCTGGGATTGTTGGACCAGTACTGATCAAAAGGTGTTTGTACAGCGTCTCAATGCTGGTGGTGCGTGGCAGTGGCCGGCGAATGGTGTTGCCGTCTTTTCTGCGCCGAATCCACACTGGGTGGCGGCTTTACTTGCGTTGCATGAAGGTGGCGTGATCATCGCATGGACTGCTTGGCAAGCCGGTGATCGCGATCTCTATGCGCAACGCCTGGATGCCAATGGTAACCCGCAATGGACTGCCGATGGCGTGGGCATTTGCGTTGAACCAAGGACAAGGGACCTGGTCAGTTGCCATTTGATCAGCGACGGCGCAAACGGCGCCATTATAACGTGGCAGGACAATCGCAAGATTTATTTTAGAATTTATGCGCAGCACCTGGATGCTTCCGGAGCTGCCCAATGGGATAGTAACGGCGTCGCAATTCAGTCACCTTACTATCTGGTGAGTGGGTACGATCTCGACAGTGATGGGGCGGGAGGCGGCATTGTGACCATGGTTGAATACCAAAATCTGCTTAATGCACAACGTTTCAATGCTACAGGACAGAGCTTGTGGGGATCCGAGGGCGTTCGCGTTTCCACCTCAACTTACGCTCAACGCCAGCCCACGATGGTGAGCGATGGCGCCGGTGGTGCCATCATTACCTGGCGCGAGGAGCGCGACGCAAGAGATTACATTTTTGCGCAGCGCCTTGGTGCATACGGACAGCGGTTGTGGACTGACACCGGCGTCACCCTTACCACGGCAACAGGAACACAGGAGAACCAACAGATCATCGGCGATCAGGCCGGCGGCGCGATCGTTGCCTGGCACGACACACGCAACGGAGATGCTGACCTCTACGCGCAACGCATCGGCCGGCGCGGGGAACTGGTGCCCAAACCCACCATTCTTTCGGTGCAAGATGTTCCCCATGATCAAGGCGGCAAAGTCATCGTGCGCTGGCAGGCGGCTGATCTCGACACCATCGGCGGCCGCGCGATCGAATACTACTCCATCTGGCGCTCGGTGCGGCCCTCGCCGTATGCACCTATCGACTGGGAATGGGTTGGCAATCAGCCACGGCACAATTTCCCCACCTACGCCTGCACAATCCCGACGCTTTACGATTCCATGGCCACAACGGCTGGAAATCACAGCTTCCTGGTTTCCGCGCATACGGGTAATCCCAACATCTTTTGGGACTCCAACCTGATGAGCGGCTACTCGGTCGACAACCTGCCGCCGGCAGCGCCGGGCAATGTGACCGCGGCTTTTGTGGCAGGAGAAGTGGTTCTGCGCTGGCGTGCCAACCAGGAGTCCGATTTTGCCGGTTATGAAATCTATTGGAGCAACACGCCGAATTTCGATCCGGATACCATGACGGCGTTGGCGACAACCGCAGACACTTCGTTTGTGCATTATGGAGTTCCGGCCAATCGCAATCAGTACTACGCCCTGCGCGCCGTGGATGTGCATGGCAATCGCAGCGCCAAGAGCAACGAAGCGGCGGTGATGCTGGTGGGCGTGGAAGAAACGCCGGCAATTGCGGCCGCGTTCAGTCTGGAACAAAACTATCCGAACCCTTTCAATCCCACCACGACGATCACGTTCACGCTCTTGAGGTCCGCGTTCGTTACCGTCAAGATCCTCACTATTCAGGGCGAAGAAGTCGCCACGCTGGTTTCAGAAAAACTGCCGGCGGGCAAGCACCAGCGCGTGTGGGAGGCAAAGGGCTTGGCGAGTGGGGTGTATTTGTATCGGTTGGAGGCCGGTGAGTTCGCGCAGACGAGGAAGCTCATTTTGCTGCGATAGTGTCATACCACCCCGACGGCGGCACTGTGTGAGCTTCGGGAATGCAGCAGCAACCTCTATGATGGTGAGCCTTTCGTCTTTGACTCGTCGCAGTGGGCAAGTCCGGGTGGCCATCAAAGTGGCTGCTGCTGCCCGGAGGGCGTCAGTGATCATTGTCAACAGCAACGGCGATGTTGAGAAGGTGGTACTCTTTCCTTGCCGAAATGCCGGTGCACTGGAGTTTCCTAAAACGAGCCGAATGACAATTAATGAAAAAAATATCAAAAATGAGAAATTTTATGCCACGATTCTCGAATTTGCGACAGAATCGTAACTGATGGGCAGCCCCGCCGTTGATAAATCCTTGAGAAACCTGCATGCCGATGCCAAATCCATCGGCACAGCGTTTGAGAGTAGAGTCTAATTGGCCTGACATAGCGGCTTCGTGTCACGATCGGCCAGCACCAAACCTTGGGAAGCACACCAGAGCAAACGAGTAGCAAAACCCTGTACCGAGCCTGAAACAGGTTTGGGCAGGCGCCCCCCCGCATCTGCGCATTTGCCATGTCCTCTTGCTGGAGTTTTCCCGCCTACCCATTCTTGGCCTACCTTCAGGCTCGTTGACGGCTTTCAATCATTGCCGGGCAGTTAGGTGATTCTGGCAGCACAAGCGGCCGCGCCGGCATGGATCGGCACCCGCGGCAGTATGCCGATGCCGGGGCAATAATGACTCTGATTACGTTTGTCTTCAGCGCTGACTTTGGCGATGACATGAGCTTTGCGGTCACACTTTCAGATAATATGCTTACGCTGGCTGGCGACAGCGCTTTTGATTTTGACAACAACGGAACCGATGAGCCAGCCAGCGTTGTGATCGTGCTGCAAAAGAGCTAAAGCGATTGAAGGTCAGGTGAAGAAGGATTTATCCGCTATTTGTGGATAAAGACGAGTTTTCCGCAATTATGGTGTCGATCACTTGATGATTATCACGCATCAATCTCGGAGGAATTATGATGAAAAGTGTCATGACCATTCTATCAGCATTATTTCTTTTTTGTGCAACCTCAGCGCTGACACAAACAGAAGACCGCCAAATTATCTCGCTGAGTGACTCCATCGGAGCTGAGATCGACGCCGCCGAGCGCGCGAAGTACGGCCTGTTTCCTGATTTAGACGGATTTCAATCAGCGCGAATCATCCGCTTGAAAGCGTCAGCATATCGCCTGGAGTACAGCTTCACTGATACCCTCGGCAAGCATCACAAATCCAGAAAGATTTCCGCGCCAGCCGTCGAATTGACCAAACTCCACGTCAGGTTGATTGAAGAACATCAAGCCTCACAGCCGACAAAAGAAACAGATGACAGCCTGCAAGCTGCGATCATCTATCGCCTCGGCCTGCGGTACGCCGCACAAAACCGCCACGAGTTGACTTCCGTGCTCTTCGGAGATTTGCTGCAGAATTACCCGCAGAGTCCGCAAGCCTTGCAGGCCAAAGAGAACTATGCCGGCCTCGATCAGTTGTGGAAAACGAAGAAGGCGCTGTTTTGGAAGGGGTCGCTGCTCGATCAAAGTGGCCGCACCCAGCTTCTCATTTTCAGCGGCTATTATGGCCTGTGGCTGGGTATTGCCACACCAAGCGCCCTGAAAGCGGATTCCCCCCAGGCTTTCGCGCTCGGCCTGCTGCTGGGCGCTCCCATATCTTTGGGCATCGCCAGTGGCGCAACAAAAGAGGCAAATATCAGCGATGGCAGGGCGACGATGATTGCCCTCGGCGGACATCTCGGAACCTGGCAGGGAATCGGCTGGGCCGCAGTGGGAGAGGCTGAAGGGAATACTGTCACCGGCATGGGTGAAATCGCCGGCCTGGCTGGAATCGGCGCGGCGGCTTGGCTGACAAGCCAAACTGATTTCTCGCCAGGCCATGCAGCACTCACCAGCTCGGGACTGCAATGGGGCGCGTGGTTTGGCCTGGTCGTGGGCGCTTTGGCGAATTTGGAAGACAATGACCTTGTGCGCGCTTCTCTGGTTGGCAGCGACGCGTTGATTCTCGGCACCGGCATGGCGGCGAAGGAGGTGCGTATCAGCAAAACGCGCGTCCGGCTTTTGAATTTGGCCGGCGCCATCGGCACGGTCTTCGGGTTTGGTCTCGACTTGCTTTTTGAGATCGACGATGCTTCCGCCATATTTGGCATCGCCGGATTAGGAAGTGTGGCCGGCATGGCAATTGGGGTGAACATGACCAGGGATTTCGACAAAGGCAAAGATTTGACTCTGGACAATGATCAAAACCGACTCATTCCTCTTGGCCATCATGAGAGTGGCAAGATACACGTTGGCTACCCGCAATTGAGCTTCCTGCGACCTCCTCATGACCCGGGCAAAATTGTTCCGGCGATGAGTATGCAAATTGCATTTTGAAGTGAACTTTAGACGGCTGAACTCAAAGCCACTGGAGACAAAGTATTTTACAACAAAGTCAATTCCGGGTTACCCGACAATTCGGTCCTCGCCATTGCCGTTGACAATAGTGGCAAGAAATGGATCTGCACCTTGCAAGGAATAGCCGAATTTGACGGCACAACATGGACGGTGTATAATCCTTCCAACTCCGGCCTGCCATCTAATTCGATAAGCTGCATTCTGGTCGATGATAGCGGAAACAAATGGGTCGGCACTGACAACGGACTGGCCAAATTCGACAACACGAACTGGACACTCTATACACCCGCTAATTCCGGTCTGCCAGAACAGTCTGTACTATCCCTTGCTTTTGGGTTTTTAACATACCCAACCGAAGGAGTGGCCATGAAAAATATTATCACTCATCTCCTATGTCTTTGCTCCGTGGCGGCAAGCCTGTGCTATAGTCAGGAACAGTGCCTGCTGGTTTCCACCAATCGCATTGACCTCGGCACTCAACCGGGCTGTGAAACGTTTTCAGCCAGTTTTGTGGTCTACAGAAGTGGATGTTTTCCCACCCGTGACGTATCTCTCTCGGTTCAAGTCCAAGAAAACGAGAATTGGATTTGGACAATATCTCCGGAGGCCTTCACGATTGACCAGGCATTTGGCCAGACCACGGTACGGTTCTCCGGGGGGTTTCCTTACGCTGCCGGCAGATTCGCGGGAACCATTATCGTGACCGGTGATACTCCACTTTCTCCGCAAGAACGGGAGGAGATTGAGGTGTTTGGCACAGTCGAAGGTCCTCAACTCCAGGTATCGCCTGCAAAGATCGAACTGGGTACGCTGACGGAGGGCGCGGAATTATCGCGCAGTATCACGATCAAGAATGCCGGTGGTGGAATTTTGACCGGCCAAATCTCAACGAATACTGACTGGATTACGAGCCTGTCGTTTAATGATTTTACCCTACGCTGCAATGATCCTTGGCATGGCGAGCGAGTTCTTGAGTTCGACCTCAAGTTACCCTGGCAAGAGTACCTACCCGACGGTGGCCCACAATTCAGTGGCGCCATCAGGATAGACTGGACGAATCCGGAGGGACAGAGTATGACGGATGAGGTCTTCATATCCGGCAGCGTAAACGATGGTGCCTGTTCCAATGAGGACGAGCTAGTTCTGTCGCACTATCCATTGCAGATGCCGTTTGGATCAGGGCGCCAATGGGAAGTGGGAAACCCGGGGTCTTTCTATGGTGAAGGCTTTCACAAAGGGAAAAGCTACTACGCTACCGACTGGAATCTGGAGCCCGGGGATGACTTGGGAGCAGCGGTTTTCCCTGTTGCTCCTGGAAGAGTCGTTGCGGTTCGCGATGGTTGTTTCAATTGTTACGACTCTGATAAGCAAAAATGCTTCCATGGACCATGTGACGCCTGTTACAAGAACAACGCCAGATTCGATGATGCTTACGATAGGTCTTCCTTTTTGGGTGAAGATGGAGATTTTCCCGGATTCCTTGGAAACTACGTTGCCGTGGAGCACAAATTTGGCATGACCAGCTTGTATGGGCATTTACAGGATGTGAATATCGAGCCGGGCCGGGAGGTCTTCGTCGATACCCAAATTGGGACCGTCGGCAACAATGGATGTTCAACAGGTCCGCATCTGCATCTGGCCTTCTGGCGCCATACGCGAGGGGTCTATGAGTGCTTTTGCGCGCCCAGCCCAATAATTGCGAGAGACAGCCTCTGGGTATTGACCGATGGCGGCATTGCAACTGTAGCACCCAAAAACCTGTTTCTGGATGTACCTCAAAACTTCTGGGCGAAGTTATGGATTGACGCCATCATCGCCTCCGGAATCATTCAACGCGACCAGGAGGATATTCGCTATTTCGATCCCTATCGCAGAGTTCTCAGATCCGAGATGGCGCATTACCTCCTCCGGGGCAAATTTGGTCGCGGCTACGATGCCAACAAGGATATTCCACGCCCCTCCGGCATTTTTGCAGATGTCCCGCCCAGCCACCCGGATGCTGCCTGGATTGAGAAACTCTATCTCGAAAACATGACAGCCGGTTGCTCTTCAGACCCGCTCAGGTATTGTCCGAATCAGTATCTGACGCGCGCCGAGATGGCAGTCTTCTTATTGCGCGCGTTACACCAAAGCTCCTACGTCCCGCCGGCTCCTTCACGACAGACATTTGTCGATGTGCCGCTTGATCACTGGGCAGCCGAGTGGGTCGAGCAGTTGTGGCAGGAGGGTATCACCGGGGGATGTGGGGAAACGCCAAGAAAGTTCTGCCCGGAGAATTATGTTACTCGTGCAGAAATTTCAGTATTTCTCCTGCGTGCGTTTAAAAAATATCCACCTGCCAGAGATCAGGAGGGATTTGGACTACTAGGCGGTCCAGAAGTCGTTGTCTCCGTCTGTACACCTGAGGAGATTGCTCAATTGCCACGCCAAGTTATGCTGCTGCAAAACTACCCGAACCCTTTCAACCCGGGCACCAGCATCGAATTCGTGCTGCCGAAGGCAAGTTTTGTTACGTTAAAAATTTATGATGAGCTGGGCAAGGAAGTCGCCACGCTGGCGGCGGAAAAACTGCCGGCAGGCAAGCACCAGCGCGTGTGGGAGGCGAAGGGCCTGGCGAGCGGGGTGTACGTGTATCGCTTGCAAGCGGGTGAATTTGAGGAAACGAAGAAGCTCATTTTGCTGCGGTAATTTAACGTTGGTGTTGAACAATATTTTCGCTCAAAAAAAAGACCGGAGACTGTGTTTGCACAAAAAGGGGTCGAATATTTCAGAGAAGCTGCAAAAGCCGGCACAGTCTCCGGCTGATGATTTATTTCAAGTGTTTTGGGTTCTCACTTTCTCCTAAAAAAGGAGTCTGTCATGAAGAGAATGCTAATTTCTCTCGCGGTGGCAGTGCTTTTTGCCACCTCTACCCTGGCGCAGATCATTCGCGTGCCGGCAGATCAACCCACCATTCAGGCCGCCATCAATGCCGCAGCCAAAGGCGACACGGTTTTGGTCGCCGACGGCACTTACTACGAGAACATCAATTTCAAAGGCAAAGCCATCACCGTGGCGAGCCGCTATTGGGCTGATGGCGATACCACGCACATCAATAAGACCATCATTAATGGCAGCCGGCATAGCCATCCCGATAGCGGCTCGGTGGTGTATTTCATTTCCGGCGAAGATACCAACTCGGTGCTGACCGGTTTTACCATCACCGGCGGCAGGGGTACGTCTACACTCTGGGAAGATGGTTCTCGCAGTAAAGATGGTGGAGGTATTTTCGTGAAAGAGGCTGGGGCAAAAATTGAATGGAACAAGATCGTTAATAATCAGGTAACGGCTGTGGCTGATACCTTTGCTGAGTATGCCGGCATCTTTGTCATGGGAGGGGTCGGTGGTCATATCGTTATTCGGAATAACGACATCAGTCACAATACCTCTACGACTACGGGAATGAATGGGGTCGCTTTCGGCGCTGTTAACTTGTCTGTGAAGGGAACCTGTGTGTTTGAGAGAAACCAAGTTAGCCACAACGTCTGCGATGCTAGCAGAACTGCCGCGGGAGGCGGGCTTTACATTTTTGGCGGACTCGGATACGAGGGAAACTATATTGTCCGCGATAATATCATCAGCAGTAATATGGTTCTGCATGCGTCCGCCAACAACGTAGGCGGTGGCGTGGTGATACAAAATGCTAGTCCGATTCTGACTAACAATATCATCTCCGGTAATGTTGCTCTTGGGGGTGGTGGGATATGGGTTTACCACGAGCCAATGTATACCGGAATTCCCAGGCCTATATTGATCAACAATACCATCACGAACAATACTGCTGCGGGAAGGGGCGGAGGTATTCTCGTATCCGGACCACAGCCAAGTGTTATGGTGATGAACACCATCTTATGGGGAAACGTTGCTGGGCAAATTCGGGTCGGTGCTGGCTCAATCACGGTGCGCTATTCTGATGTGCAAGGCGGCTGGGATGGTGAGGGGAATATTGATGCCGATCCGGTATTTTCCGACAACTCGTTCCGCCTTGCGGATACCAGCCCGTGCCTCGGTAAAGGCGTGACCAGCCATAATTCTGGCACTGTCACGTTGCAGGCGCCTGCCACGGATTTCTTCGGCAATCCACGTCCCAATCCCACCGGCTCACGTCCGGACCTGGGCGCCGTTGAGCACAGCCGCGCTTTTCCCAAACAGCCGCATCTGGTCGAAGTCCCGAGCGATCATCCCACCATTCAGTCCGCCATCAATGCCGCAGCCAAAGGCGACACGGTTTTGGTTGCCGACGGCACCTACTACGAGAACATTAGCTTCAAAGGCAAGGCCATCACGGTGGCGAGCCACTATTGGGCTGATGGCGATACCAACCACATCAACAACACCATCATCAACGGCAGCCGGCACAGCCATCCCGATAGCGGCTCGGTGGTGTATTTTATTTCCGGCGAAGATACCAGCTCGGTGCTGACCGGTCTTACCATTACCGGCGGCAGGGGCACGCCTATACTCTGGGAAGATGGTTACCGCAGTAAAGAGGGTGGGGGCATTTTCGTGAAAAATGCTGGGGCAAAAATTGAATGGAACAGGATCGTTAATAATCAAGTAACGGCTGTGGCTGATACCTTTGCGGAGTCTGCCGGCATCTTTGTCATGGGAGGGGTCGGTGGTCATATCGTTATTCGGCATAACGACATCAGTTACAATACCGCTACGACTACAGGGGCGAATGGGGCTGCTTTCGGCGCTATTGCCTTGGCAACAAAGGAAACCTGTGTGTTTGAGAAAAATCGGGTTAGCCACAACGTCTGCGATGCTAGCAAGATTGCTGCGGGAGGCGGGCTTTACATTTTTGGCGGACTCGGATACCAGGGACACTATATTATCCGCGATAATATCATCAGCAGTAATATGCTTCTGAATGCGCCCGGCAGCAACGGCGGTGGCGTGGTGATACAAAATGCCAGTCCGATCCTGATTAACAATATCATCTCCGGTAATGTTGCCCGTGGTGGCGGCGGGATATGGGTTTACCACGAGCCGATGTATACCGGAATTCCCAAACCGGTCTTGATCAACAATACCATCACGAACAATATCGCTACCCTAAGGTGCGGAGGTATTATCGTAACCGGACCGCAGCCAAGCGTAATGGTGATGAACACTATCTTATGGGGGAACAATGCTCCTACCAACCCACAAATTGGGGTCTATGGTGGTTCCATTGCGGTGCGTTATTCCGACGTGCAAGGCGGTTGGAGCGGCGAAGGGAATATCAATGCAGATCCAGTATTTGCCGACAACTCGTTCCGCCTTGCGGATACCAGCCCGTGCATCGGCAAAGGCGTGACGAGCCATAATTTTGGCGCTGTCACGTTGCAGGCGCCTGCCACGGATTTCTTCGGCAATCCACGTCCCAATCCCACCGGCTCACGTCCGGACCTGGGCGCCGTTGAGCACAGCCGCGCCTTTCCGAAACAGCCGCATCTGGTCGAAGTCCCGAAGGATTATCCCACCATTCAGGCGGCTATCAATGCCGCGGCCACAGGCGACACGGTTTTGGTCGCCGAGGGCACTTACTACGAGAACATCAATTTCAAAGGCAAGGCCATCACCGCGGCGAGCCACTATTGGGCGGATGGCGATACCAACCATATCAACAATACCATCATCAACGGCAGCAAGCCCAGCCATCCCGATAGCGGCTCGGTGGTGTATTTTATTTCCGGCGAAGATACCAACTCGGTGCTGACCGGCTTTACCATTACCGGCGGCAGGGGCACGCTTACACTCTGGCCTTCTTTCCCTGGTTTTATCGATAAAGATGGCGGGGGTATTTATGTGAGAAATTCCGGGGCAAAAATTGAAAAAAACAAAATTGCCCAGAATCATGTTACTGCTGCCGGTGATACCACAGTGATGGCGGCCGGTATGTTTCTCGTGGGCGAGGTCGGTGACCATATCGTTATTCGGAATAACGACATCAGTCGAAATACCGCTACGGCTACAGGGGTGAATCTTACGGGGCTGGATGGCGGTGCTGGCAACACTGTTTATTTAATGACGAAGGCAACCTGTGTGTTTGAGAAAAACCGGGTCATCCAGAACGTCTGTAACTCTAACAATTGGGCCAACGGAGGTGGACTTGCGATTGATGGTGCCACAATGGGATCCCAGGGACCCTACATTATCCGCGACAATATCATCAGTGGTAATAAAGTCCTGAATGGGCCCTACATCAACGGTGGAGGTGGCGTGCTTATAGGTAACGCCAGTCCAATTCTCACCAACAATATTATCTCCGGTAATGTCGCCCGTATTGGGGGCGGTTTCTGGATTCTCCACAATCAATCATATACCGGAATTACGAAGCCGGTATTGATCAACAATACCATCACGAACAATAGCGCTACCGAAAGGGGTGGTGGTATTCTTTTCGATGGCGACCCGCAGGTTTATGCAATCGTGATGAACACCATTTTATGGGGCAACAGCGCCGCCAGAGGCTCGCAAATTTGGGTCGATGCTGGCTCTATCACGGTGCGTTATTCCGACGTGGAAGGCGGTTGGAGCGGTGAGGGCAATAAGAATGTGAATCCCCGGCTGGTGGCTGACAGCTTGTCGAACGACAGCGAATGCATTGGCGCTGGAACCCATGTTTACGATTTTGGCAATGGTATCGTTTGCTGGTGTCCGGGCAAAGATATCAACGGCAGGTCGCGACCCTATCCTGCAGGCACTAAGCCGGATATTGGCGCGTGGGAGTCAATGCTTTGGACTACTGCCGTCGAATCCCAGCCGAGCGCAGAGATTCCGAAAGCCTACGCTCTGCATCAGAACCATCCCAACCCTTTCAACCCCAGCACCACCATCGAATTCGCCCTGCCGAAAGCGAGCTTGGTCACGCTGAAGATTTATGATTTGCTCGGCAAAGAAGTCGCCACGCTGGTGGCTGAAAAACTGCCGGCGGGCAGGCACCAGCGCGTGTGGGAGGCAAAGGGCTTGGCCAGCGGCGTGTATTTGTATCGGCTGGAGGCGGGTGAGTTCGCGCAGGTGAGAAAGCTGATTCTGCTGCAGTGAGTCTGTTCGCTGGCTGAATTTGTTCTCATAAGTAGGAATTTTCATGCCGCCTTTCCCAGATTCGCCAAAAAGGGCCGGCTGATTGGCAGTCACGTTGCCGATAACGTTTTGAGAAAGCTGCGTGCAAGCTTCTATGCAGGCGGCATGGCGCTTGCTATTGGATTTTCACTGGCCTGTGACGGCGTCTTGGCGTCACTTCTGGCCACGATCAAACCTCGGGGAGCACACCGGAAAATCATCGAAAACTAGCAGCAAAAATTACCGCCGAGCCTGTGGCAGGTCTGGGCAGGCTCTCACCGGCAGTCACGCACTCGCGTTGCCTGCCATCAGTTTCTTTCCCGCCTACCCAATCTGGCCTGGCTGCAGGCTTGCCCCGGCTTTTCACATCAATATCACACTCCCGCCAGGAGGGAGCCTGCAATGAGCCTCATGAAACGACGAGGTGGAATCTGGAGGTGGCTGTGCTTGCTTCCTGCCGTCACGATGTCCAGTTGCACGATTATCGGTTTGACCATTGGCCTGACGAGTGATGCGCACCGGCCCAAGGCAATGACCGTCCCCGGCTGGAAGGTCGATTCCCTCCGGGCCGACGACAAGATTGAAATCCGGTTCAAGGATGGCACCACACTGAGCTGCAATCATTTTGTGGTGGAACCTCTCCCGCTCTATCAATACGCAAGCCTGCATGCCGAAGCCCAAACACGGCTGCCCGCTGAGCTTAGTCTTCCGAATCTGGGAGATACACTGACCATGTCATTTGCCTCTATCATCCCGCAAGCACCGGAAATGATCGTGGCTGGGCAGTTGTCGGAATTCGATGTTGACCTGATCCGATTCACCACGAACGAACATGGCGCGGTAACCACGAAAGCCAGGCGCCTCAGCGAATTGCTCCGCCTGCGCGACCCAAAAGGACACGAACTCAGCGGCGAGATGATTAGAGATCTGATCGACCAGGGCAAGATTCCGGTGCGTTCGGGCCTGACCCTCGTCGAGCAGGGCGGGCAGAGAATGGTGGCGGCCAATCAGATTCAGCAAATCCGGCAGTCTGCTCCCCCCAGGAATGGCGCCTTTATCGGCCTTGTTGTCGGGGCGTGCCTTGACGCGATGGTCATCTTGGCGATTTCGTCCTTGAGCTTTGGAGGAATCTGAGGGTCATGGTTTGAGCAGCAGGTCTCCTGCTGCTGGTGAACAGTACCGACCGAGGGGAATTCGCTTACGATTCCCCGCTGTAGCTCGGCCGCTCTTCGTGCCACCCCACACCTGCTGTCAGGCAGCAAATGAAGTTCTCGCGATCGTATGGAGGCCACCATGATTACCGAAAAACGGCAGTGCCCGAGCTGGAGGCCATTGTGCCTTCTGCTTGCTGTCGCACTGTGCGGCTGCAGCATTATTGGCTTGTCGATCGGCGCGATCAGCGATTCCCGTCGCTCCTCGGCTGTGACCATTCCTGGCTGGCAAGTGGAAACTCTCAAAGCGGGGTCGCGAATAGAAGCTTTGTTGTGGGAGGGCAGCAGCGTCACCGGCAAGTACACCGGCATCGAGCTTATGCCGCTCAATCAGTACGACGCAATCTATTCCGAGGCGCTCGCGCGTCTACCTGAAGGGATTCACTTCCCGGGACGGGGAGACACCATCATCATGACGTTTGCCACGCACGTGCCGGAAACACCTGAAACAACGGTGACCGGACAGTTGTCGCGAATAGAGCTTGGTACCATTCGGGTTGTCCAAGACCGGACCGGCACATCCAGCATTGTCGGGTGGCGTCTCAGTGAATTGCTCCACTTGAGCGATCAGAAAGGTAATCATTTTACCGGCGAGACGGTCAGAGACCTGATCGGCCACGGCAAAATACCAGTGCGATCCGCACTCGCTCTTTCAGAAGGTGGGGAGAAAAGGTTGATTGCCGCCAATCAAGTTCAAGAGATTCACGTCTTGCCCGCCAAGAAATCGGGCGCACTTACCGGTTTTCTGGTGGGCGCGGCGATCGATGCCGTGGTTCTCATCGCTGCGGCGTCAGCGGATTATGGAGGAGGCCTCAGCACCAGCGAGAGCGGCAGCATGTCCTGCCCCTTTGTTTACAGTTTCGATGGTAGGCAATACGTGCTCGACTCCGAGACTTTTGGCGGCGCAATCTTTCGCGCCGCGCAACGCACCGATCTCGACAATCTCGACCATTTGACTGAAGTGAACGGCGGCTACCGCATCAAAATTACCAACGAACTGCCGGAGACGCAGTTTGTTGACGAACTCCGATTGCTCGTGGTTGACCATCCGCGCGACACCCGCGTCGTTCCATCTTTCGCTGGAAGAATTCATACCCTCACCGCGCCGCAACCGCCCAATATGGCAAAGAGCTATCGTGGAGATGAAGTACAGAATTTGATTATGGACAAAGACAATCGCGTTTGGGTGAGCAATCCTTTTGGTCGAAATCCCGAGGACAAGTCACAAGCACGAGACGGCCTGTTGCTGGAGTTCCCTCGTCCCGCAGGAGTGAACGCAGCCAAACTGTACTGCAACCTGCAAAACACCCTCTGGGCTTCCTATCTGCAAGGCCAGCTTTTGGCGTTGCACGGCCGCGAATTGCCGGATTGGTATGCGCTCATGAACAGCTCGCCGGAGGCGCGTGCCGCGCTGTTCCAAGCCATGGTGCGAGAAGGCATGCTGCGGGTGCAGGTGTGGAATGGCCAGAACTGGCAAGAGGCCGGTTTCTTCTGGGAAGTCGGCCCGAGTGTACCGAAAGATCAAGTGCTCTGGCTCGATCTCAGCAACATTCCCGGCGACACACTTCAGGTGAAGCTCGAATCCACCGCCGGTTTTTGGATGATCAACAGCGTTGCGATCGACTATTCCCCCGAGGCCGAGCTCATCGTCACCGAGTTGCTGCCGCAGCAAGCGCGCGATCAGTTGGGCCAGGATCAGCGCGAAATTCTGACGAACAACGACGCCCGCTACTACGTGATGCCCGCCGTAGATGATTGGGCCGAACTTGTGTTTTCCGCACCGCCAGCGCGACCCGGATATCAGCGGTCGATTCTGCTCAAAAGCTCAGGCTATTATGAAATTCATGTGACCGCCGCAGGCGAGCCGCAGCGCGAGCTGGTGGCGCAGTTGATGACTGAGCCGGGCGCGTATGGACAATTCACGTTGCGCTTGTTGCAACAGTATCACGACAATCTTCTGGCCAAGATGCAATGAATGACATGTTTCGGTGCTCAGGAGGCAACCATGAGTCTGGCGAAACCGCGATTGCTGAAAAGGTGGGTGGCATTGTCCTTGTTGCCCGCCATGGTGTTGTGCAGTTGTAGCATCATCGGTTTGATTATTGGTGCGACAAGCGACGCGCGTCAACCCAAAGCAATGACAGTTCCGGGCTGGAAAGTGGACACCCTGAAAGTCGGTGCCAAGGTGGAAGTTCTGCTCAGAGATGGCCGCACGATGAACGGCAAGTTCAAAGGCATCAAGCCAATGCCGTTTAACCAGTATGTCACCCTGCATAACGAGGCAAAGGCGCAACTGCCGGAAGGGATGTACCTTCCCAACCCGACAGATACTCTCGTCATGACCTTCGCCGCGCGCAAGCCGCAAGAGTCTGAAGTGACAGTGACCGGCCAACTGGCTGCATTCGTGCGCGATTCTGTGCGGATCGGTCAAAACGTGGCTGGAAAAGCAAGAATCGTTGCGTGGCCACTCAGCGAGTTGATCCGCATGAGCGGCCACAGGGGCAATGAGATCACGGGTGAGACTGTCAGGAGGCTGATCAACGACGGCACGATACCGGTGCGATCCAGCCTGGCCATATTGGCGAAGAGCGAGCAGAAACTGATTCCGACCAATCAGGTTCAGCAAGTTCACCAACTGGCGGGCAAGAAAGAGGGCGTACTTGTCGGTTTTCTGTTGGGCGCCGCCATTGATGCAGCGGTACTGGTGTATGTAATGTCTCAGCCTCTTTTCGATAGCGATGACTGTAACTCCAGCGGTACCGACAACCAATCCTGCCCCTTTGTTTACAGTTTCGATGGTAAGCAATACGTGCGCGATTCCGAAACCTTTGGCGGCGCTATCTTTCGTGCAGCACAACGTACCGATCTCGACAATCTCGACCATTTGACTGAAGTGAACGGCGGCTACCGCATCAAAATCACTAATGAATTGCCGGAGACGCAGTTTGTTGACGAACTCCGATTGCTCGTGGTTGACCATCCGCGCGACACCCGCGTCGTTCCATCTTTCGCTGGAAGAATTCATACCCTCACCGCGCCGCAACCGCCTAATAAGGCAACGAGCTATCGTGGAGATGAAGTACAGAATCTGATTACAGACAAAAACGATCACGTTTGGGTGAGCAATCCCTTCGGTCGAGATCCCGAAGACAAGTCACAAGCACGAGACGGCCTGTTGCTGGAGTTCCCTCGTCCCGCTGAAACGAACTCCGCCAAGCTCTGCTGCAACCTGCAAAACACACTCTGGGCTTCCTATCTGCAAGGCCAGCTTTTGGCGTTGCACGGCCGCGAATTGCCGGATTGGTATGCGCTCATGAACAGCTCGCCGGAGGCGCGTGCCGCGCTGTTCCAAGCCATGGTGCGAGAGGGCATGCTGCGGGTGCAGGTGTGGAATGGCCAGAACTGGCAAGAGGCCGGTTTCTTCTGGGAAGTCGGCCCGAGTGTACCGAAAGATCAAGTGCTCTGGCTCGATCTCAGCAACATTCCCGGCGGGACTCTGCAAGTGAAGCTGGAATCCACCGCCGGTTTTTGGATGATCAACAGCGTTGCGATCGACTATTCCCCCGAGGCCGAGCTCATCGTCACCGAGTTGCTGCCGCAGCAAGCGCGCGATCAGTTGGGGCAAGATCAGCGCGAAATTCTGACGAACAACGACGCCCGCTACTACGTGATGCCCGCCGTAGATGATTGGGCCGAACTTGTGTTTGCCGCACCGCCAGCGCGACCCGGATATCAGCGGTCGATTCTGCTCAAAAGCTCAGGCTATTATGAAATTCATGTGACCGCCGCAGGCGAGCCGCAGCGCGAGCTGGTGGCGCAGTTGATGACTGAGCCGGGCGCGTATGGGCAATACACGTTGCGCCTGCTCAATCAGCACCTCGCCGAATTGCCGACCAAGGTGGAGTAAAGCGAATGTTTCCACGGATTGTCATCACCGGCATGGGAGCCGTCTCTGCCGCGGGCGTGGGCCTCGCAGCGCTGCTGCATGTTCTGCAAGAGGGCCGCTCCTGCGTCGGGCCAATCGACGCGCTCTCCTCCTCTGACCTGCCTTGTCGGTTTGGCGCGGCCGCGACCTCCTTTGCCCCGCAGGATTTCCTTGGCAGCCGGGAGATCAAACGCCTGGACCGCTCGGCGCAACTGTTCGTGGCTGCCGGTCAAATGGCGCTCACCGACGGCAACTTGCTCAACGGCAAGGTTGATTTGTCACGCCTCGGCATTTTTGAGGGGACTTCTTTGGGGGGATTGTCGCGGACGCTGGCCGAGCATGAAGTCCTGTTGGCTAAAGGCGCGCGGGCAGTGAACCCGCATCTGCTGAGCGCGGCGATGACGGGCGCGGGCGGCAGCATGCTTTCGCTCTTGCATCATCTCCACGGCCCGGTGATGGCCTTCTCCAACGGCAGCGTGTCTTCCGCCTGTGCCGTGGCCGCGGGCGTGCACCAGCTTCGTTTGCATGAAATCGACGCGGCCGTGGTTGGTGGCGGCGAGGCGCCACTCAGTTTTCCCGTCATGGCGCTCTTTTGCCGCGCCGGCATGCTCTCGACGCGCATTGATGCACCGGAAACCGCGTGCCGGCCTTTTGATGCGAGCAGAGATGGCGCGGTGCTGGGCGAAGGCGGTGCGGCGCTGATTCTGGAGCGGCTCGAATCGGCCCGCCGCCGTGACGCCAAGATCTACGGGGAAGTCTTGGCCGTGGCATTCACCAGTGAGGCCTACAGTCTGGTTGCACCGGCGCCCGATGCCGGAGAGCAAGCCCGCGCGCTGCGCCTGGCGCTTTCACAAGCAGCGCTGCAGCCAAATCAAATCGGCTGCCTCGCGGCGCATGGCACTTCAACGCCCTTGAATGATCGTTTGGAAACGCGCGCGATCAAGCAGGCTTGCGGAGAGCAGGCCGGCAAAATTCCCATTACTGCGATCAAATCCATGCTGGGGCATACCCTGGGCGCCTGTGCCGCCGTCGAGGCCGTGGCAACGCTGCTGGCCATGCAGCACGGCTTCGTTCCGCCAACCATCAATCTCACCACACCTGATCCCGAATGTGATCTGGATTATGTGCCGCAGCGCGCGCGGCAACAGCCGGTTGATCTGGCGCTGGTGAAAAACGCGAGCTTCGGCGGCAAGAATAGCGCAATAGTCCTGCGTAACTGGCACGGAGTCATTTCCGATTGAATTGGATGAATCGCTATTGCAACTGTTTTCAACACACAACGGAGGTTGACGATGCGACATTCGCTGTCTGTAACCTCATGCGCGCTGGTGGCGGCATTCCTGCTGGCGTCGCTGCCCGCTGCCACCCAGGCGCAATCGCTGTGGCTGAATTGGCGCCAGGACAGAACGCTCACTCTCGAGATTCTCAAACCGGATTTTGACGGTGAGGACAACAGCACCTTCGCGACTTCAGTACTCTTTCTCGCGCTGCGCCAGCCGATTGGAGACCGAGCCATGCTCGTGGCAGAGCTGCCTTTTGCGCATGCCGGCTGGGACTCCAGATTTAGCGGGGACGAATCCGACAACACCCTTGGCAATCCCTATGCCGGATTCGAAATCTACAACCAAAACGCCAGTTTCATTGCGGAAGTGGGCCTGCGCGTGCCCGTGGCCGAGGAGGACAAAACCGCCACCTTCGTAGGCCTTATCACCGAGATCACCGAGCGCTATGACGCGTTTGCGCCGAAATTTCTTCCGCTGAGCGCGCTCATGAACTATCGCTATCAAGCGCCGACCGGCTTCGTCCTGCGGCTGCGGGGTGGACCGGTGTTTTGGATCAACACGGACAAAGATCGCTACGAGGATGGCACGGAACTCTTCTTGAACTACAGCGCACAAGTAGGATATGAGTCAAAACGATTCGATCTTCTTGGCGGCTTCTCCGGGCGTGCGTTACTGAGTGAAGAAGATCTCGATGCCCGCGAACGGACGGTGCATCAACTGGGCCTGGCCGCCACCGTGACTTTGGGAAGTGTGCGCCCCGGCCTGCAAGTCCGGATTCCGCTGGACGAGGATGTGACCGAGATGCTCGATGCAGTGTTTGGCTTGCATCTCGGAATCGTGCTGCAGTGATCTGCCACCAACCAACCGGCCACCCGGCCGCCAGAGCGGGTGGCCGGTTGGCGAACGGCAGCAATCGGTTACGCTCTTCTTTCCGCTGCCCAATCGGGTGGAATGTGAGATGAGGTGGGGCGAATTGGTTTTGGATTTCGCGGTAATACTGGCTGAGAATCCTGCACACAATCCCGCTCGAACTTCCTTCCAGTCATCCCCCAGCCCGCGTCCCGTGTGACGCGCGCGCTTGATCACCTTGACCTGCCCAGAGCATCGCGCCCGCCCTTTTTGCCGCAACGACTGCAACGTTTTGTGCCGGCAAGCTGGCCGGGCGGAGCCGGCTTGTGTTCAAAACATTACGCTCTGCAATGCCTCCTTTTGCGCGATTTTTCAAAGCGCGCGGCGCCTCCTCTCCGGTAAGCCATTACGCAGAATCAGTTTACTCGCCAGCGCAACGTGCCGGATTGCTGCTGGCATTGGCCTTGCCTTAAAGCAGCGCAAAACGACCCCGCACCGCGGGAAAACATATGAAAACGGTCAGATGGTTATGCGTTTCTTTTGCCTGTTTTAATGTGAGGGAGCCAACATGCTCTTCAATTCATGGCAATTTCTGATTTTTTTCCCCCTGGTGGTGGCGGCTTATTTCCTGCTGCCGCACCGGCTGCGCTGGATGCTCCTGCTCGGCGCCAGCTACTATTTCTACATGTGCTGGAAGCCGGAGTACGCCCTGCTGTTGATGTTCTCCACCGTGATCGATTATTACACCGGCCTGCAAATGGGAAAAGCGACGAGCGCGCGCAAGCGAAAATTCTATTTGGGCGTGAGCTTGAGTTCGAACCTCGGCATTCTGTTTCTGTTCAAATATTTCAATTTCCTCAATGCCTCGGCACGGGCGGTGTTCGATCAATTCAACCTCTTCTACAATGTCCCGATGTTCGAGCTGTTGCTGCCCGTGGGCATTTCCTTCTACACCTTCCAAACCCTGAGCTATTCCATCGACGTTTACCGCGGCCGCCTCGCCCCGGAAAAGCATCTGGGCATGTTTGCGCTGTATGTGACTTTCTTTCCCCAACTCGTTGCCGGCCCGATCGAGCGCTCCACCAACCTGTTACCGCAGTTCTACCGAGTGCACGGCATTGATCGCCAGCGCATACTCGACGGCTTGAAGCTCATGCTGTGGGGTTTCTTCAAGAAAATCGTGATTGCCGACCGCCTGGCGGTCTATGTGAACCAGGCCTACAACAATCCCGCCGGTGCCAGCGGCGCCGACTTGCTGGTTGCCACCTATTTCTTCGCCTTTCAAATCTATTGTGACTTTTCCGGTTATTCCGACATCGCCATCGGCGCCGCCAAAGTGATGGGGTTCGAGCTGATGGAGAATTTCCGGCGGCCGTACCTGTCCCAATCGATTGCCGAATTTTGGCAAAGATGGCACATCTCCCTGTCGACCTGGTTCAAAGACTACCTCTACATTCCGCTGGGCGGCAATCGCGTCGCCAAGTGGCGCTGGCTCTGCAATCTTTTCATCGTCTTTCTCGTCAGCGGCTTGTGGCACGGCGCCAACTGGACCTTCGTGGTGTGGGGTGCGCTGCACGGTTTCTATCTGGTTTTTTCGATATGGACCGACAATGCCCGCCGCTGGCTGTGGCAGGCCGCGCGTCTCGACCGGCTTGCCGGTGTCGTGCGCGTCACGCGCATGCTGCTGACGTTTCACTTGGTGCTGTTTGCCTGGATCTTTTTCCGCGCCAACCATCTCGCCGATGCCTATTTGATCATCACCAAAATCGCGCCGGCGGTGGCCAGCGTGTTCCGGTTCGAGCTGGTGCCGGCGGTCAGCCTGATCGAGACGCGCGCCTTGTTGCTGATGCTGGTGCTGATCACCGGCATGAGTCTTTATGAGCGCTTTCAAAGCGCAGTGGGCGCCCGGCTCGGCAATCGCTATGCCCGCGTGGCCTTTGCCTCGGTGTTGTTCTGGGTGATCCTGGTCTGGGGCGCATTCAACAATCAACAGTTCATTTACTTTCAATTCTAGTTGCCGGCGATGAAGACATTCAGACAGTTTGTGCTCATTTTCGCGATTTTTTTCGCGAGCGGCGAGGCCGTGGTCCGGCTGGACAAGCAGTTCCTGTTCTTCCACGGCAGCCAGTTCGTTGAAATCTCCAACGACGCCAGACGCAGCGTTGAGCTCGAGGCCGTCGAACACGGCCGGCTCACCATCTCGGCGAACGATTTGCGCATCATGGTTTTGGGCGATTCGAAATTCTATGGCCCGGGCGTGGAATTCGACAAGATCTTTTCCCAGCAGCTCAAGGGCATGCTGGCCCAGGACAACCGCTTGCGCCACGACAATGTGCTGGTGCTCGACCTCAGCCGGGGCGGCTACAACACGCTGATGAACCGGTTGACGTACTTCGAATACGTCGACCAATTCAAGCCGCACGTCGTCATCCTGGGGAACAACTACGAAGATGTCTACGGCAACCAGGACGTGCCCGAGGCCATCAGCAATTCCAACCTGAACCCCCATGAACAAACGAGCAAAGTGTTTGCGGAGCGCCCCACCGACAATATGCCGCTGTTTCAGCGCGTGCGCGATCAGCTATATCACTCCAGCCTGCTGGAATTCATCATGTCGGGGCTGAATCTGGAATTGAAACTGCATGGCGTGATCGTGCCGGGCAGCGTTTTTCATCATCTCATCTATAAATCACACCGCGAGGACTATCCCGGCTGGATCAAGGCGCAAAGGCATCTGCGCGATATGATTGCGGACTGCCGGCAAAGGGGCATTGCTCTGATTGTTTATTCGGTTCCGGAGCTGAACATGCTGGACAACTACGCGCCTTATGAGATGGTGGATCGCAAGCTGGCGGCGTTTTTTGCGACATACGCTGTTCCGTACATCAGCGGCGTGCAGCCGTTTCGCGGCATGAATTCAAACGAGCTGGCATTGTCCCGCTATGACGGCCATGCCAACGACAAGGGCCACTACCTCATGGCCCGGCAAGTCTACGCCTCGCTCGCGCCCACGCTGCAGCGCGAATATGCGGCGCAGATAAGTCCGGCCGGCTACCGCGCCGAAGCGTGGCGGAGCGCGGGCAGTGCCCTGCAGTGAGCGGCAGATCCCGCAATGAGATTGCCGCGGACGAGAGGTTGTTGACAGGTATTTTTCACAGGCAGAGACCGTACATGAAAAAGTCGCATCAAATCATGCTGCTGGCGTTGGTTCTGGCGGGCGCCGGCATGCTCGGTGACGCACCGATCGCCGCAGCCCAAACGACGAAATGGGTTGATCAAACGAATGGCAACGACAGCAACGACGGCAACAGCGAGGCGACGGCGTACGCCTCGCTGCAATTCGCGCTCGATCATTCCGTGAGCGGCACGGCCGCGGCGCGTTCGCTCATCCATGTGAAGGGCGGTGTCCACGGCGCGGCCGGTTTGACGAACCCAAACGGCGCGCGCACCGCGATTCTGATTCGAAACCTGGACTACGTGACGATTCAAGCCGTGGCCGGGCATTATCCCATGCTGAAGCCGCGCACCGACGGTGTGGTTTCCCTGTCGGCGGTAAATTGCAGGCATCTTACCATCGCCGGCCTGATCTCGGTGCAAACCGGGGCGCAGTCCGATCACTGGCAGATGTTCAATGTCCGGGATCTGACGGTGCGCCACTGCGTCTTCGAGGGCGGCCAGCGCGGCATCAAGTTCTGCACGGCGTTGCGCACGGCCACGCTGGAGCAAAACCTGTTCAACAACATCACGGCGCTCGACACCGGTGATGCGCTGGAATTCCTGGAGGCCGCGTGCTCCGGCGTCAGGATTCAGGACAATCTCTTTCATGACAACACCCGCCACATTCGCTTGCAGGCGCAGGCCGGCCAGACCATCGCTGACTTCGTCATCCGGCGCAATTTCATGATCGGGACGCCCGGCGAAGAGGGCGTGCGCCTGATCGGTGCCCAAAACGTGGTGCTCGAAAACAACATCGTGATCTATGCCGCGCAGCAGGGCTTGTTCATCGATGCCGGCTGTCGCAACATCACGGTACGCCACAATACCTTCTACCGGAATCGATTCGAGGCGATTCGCACCGCGACCGCGGCGGCGGACATTGTGATCAAGAACAACATTCTCTACGGCAACGGCACCTACGCGGCGCTGGCAGCGCCGGTTTCCTCCCTGCCGGGCGCAGACTACAATCTGATTTACCACACCGGCAGCGCCACCGAATCCGCCATGCAGCCGGCCGTCACGGCCTTCGGTGCCAACAGCAGAATCGGCAGCGATCCGCTCTTTGTCTGCACGATTCGCGGCGAAGAAAACCTCTATTTGCAGGACAACAGTCCGGCGCTGGCAATGGGTGTTGACTTGGGAGTCGGCGAAGATATCGAACGATTCCCCCGGCCGCTGCCCCGTTCGACGCGGCCGGACGTGGGCGCCTATGAAAGCCCGCTGCCGCATCCCGCCATTCCCATCATCGCTGTGACCCCGGGCGCGCACCATTTCGGCGAATTGAAAATCGGCGCGACCCGCGCGCAGACCATCGTCGTGAGCAACCTCGGCAACCGCGATTTGCAGGTCAGGCGAAGCGTGCTGGTCGGCGACAATGCCGCGGAGTTTGCGCTTCTGAGCGGCAAGGCGCCGTTCACGCTGGCGCCCGGAGCGTCACGTGAGCTGGCGATCGGCTTCACGCCCAAATCACTCGGCGCGAAGAGTGTCACCCTCGAACTGCATTGCGATGATCCGGACCATAGCCCGTTTCTGGTGCGCTTGTCCGGCGTAGGCGGCCTGCCCGGCCTGGCCGTAGCGGTCGAGCACAACGACAGCAAACAAGTGCCAGCCGGCTTTGTGTTGGAACAAAACTATCCCAATCCCTTTGGCTGCGGGCCGGCCTCGCTGGTTTCCGAGCCGGAGAATTCCCACACCACGATTCGCTTTACCCTGCCCACCACCGCACAAGTTACGCTGCAGGTTTTCGATGCACGGGGAGCGTTGGTCACGACGCTGGTGGCGGGGAGGTTCACTGCCGGCCGCCATGAGCTCCGGTGGCACGGCAGAAATGTCCACGGCCAGCCGCTGGCCAGCGGCATGTATTGCTACCGGCTTACCGCCGGCCGTTTTTCACAAACCAGGCAGATGCTGCTGGTGCGCTAGCGCCGGCATTCTTCTGTATCATTCAATCACTGTTTTCATCCCGTCAGGAGGATATCCCATGAAAACACGACGTATGCCTTTCGCGCTGACTGCCGTGTTGGCGCTCGCGTTGGCAGCCGGCGGCGCTGAAACGGCCGCAGCACAAACGACCAAGTGGGTCGATCAAATCAACGGCAGCGACAGCAACAACGGCAACACCGAAGCGACGGCCTATGCCAGCCTGCAGACGGCCCTCAACAATTCTCAAAGCGGGACTGCCGCCACCCGTTCGCACGTCTATGTGAAGAACGGCACCTATGCCGCGGCGGGACTGGTAAATCCCGGCGGCACCAGCACCGCCGTCTTGATTCAGAATCTGGATTATTTGACCATTCAAGCGGCGCCGAATCACGCGCCGCTGATTCAACCGGCGACCGCGGGCATGGTCTCTGTGTCGGCCGTCAATTGCCAGCATCTCATCATTGACGGCCTCGCTTCCGATCAGACCGTGGCGCAAGCCGACAACTGGCAGGTGTTCGACGCCCATGATCTGACCGTGCGCAACTGCAGCTTCACCGGCGGGCAGCGCGGCCTCAACTTCAGCACGACGCTGAACAACGTGATCGTGGAAAAAAGCACCTTCCAGAACATCGCACTGCTCGAAACCAGCGATGCGCTGGAATTTCTACGAGCCTCCTACAGCAACGTCACCATTCAGGACAACACGTTTTTGAACAACAAACGCCATATTCGCCTGCACGAACAAACCGGCAACACCATCGGCAATTTCACCATTCGCCGCAATCTGATGAACGGCACGAGCGGCGAAGAGAGCCTGCGCTTGATCGGCGCCGCGGACGTGGTCATCGAGAACAACGTGGTGATGCACAGCGCCCAGCAGGGCCTTTACCTCGATGCGGGCTGCAGCAACATCACGGTGCGGCACAATTCGTTTTACCAAACCGGCTTTGAAACCATCCGCACCAAACTCACCTCAGCCGACATGGTCATCAAGAACAACATCTTCTACTGCAACGGCACGCATGCGGCGCTGGCCGCGGCGCTCGCGCCCCTGCCCGGCGAAGATTACAATCTCATTTTCAACGCCGGAACCATGACGGAAACGACGGCACAGCCCGCGGTCACGGTTTGGGGCGCACACACCCAAAGCGGCGTCAATCCGCTGTTCGTGAGCACGATTGCAGGCAGCGAAGACCTGCATCTGCAGAGCGGCAGTCCGGCTCTCGGCGCCGGCCTCGATTTGGGCGTCGCCAGCGATTACGGCAATGCCGGCCGGCCCCAGCCGGCCGCCTCCAATCCGGATTTGGGCGCATATGAAAACTCCCGCGCCACGCCGGACAATGGCAGCGCAAACGGGGCCATCAAAATCATGCCGCTGGGCGATTCCATCACACAGATGTATACCGATCACGACAGCTATCGCCGGCCGTTGTGGTTCCTGCTGCGCGACGGCGGGTTCAACGTCGATTTCGTCGGCAGCCAGAATGTCAACAAAGGCGGACCGCCGCCGCATGCGGATTTCGACATGGATCACGAAGGCCATTCCGGCTGGCGCACCGATGAAACTCTGGCCTCCGTTGGCGGCTGGGCCAGAACCTACCGGCCGGACGTCGTGTTGATCCATCTGGGCAGCAACGACGTGTTTCAATACCAGAGCAACAGCAGCACCATCACCGAGCTGGGCCAGATCATCGACACGCTGCGCGCGGTGAATCCCACCAGCAAAGTCCTGCTCGCGCAGATCATTCCTTCCATCTACAATGCCACGGACATCGTTGACCTCAACCAGCGCATGCCGGCGCTGGCGGCCTCGAAAAACACGCCGATCTCACCGGTCCTCGTCGTCGATCAGTGGACGGGATTCAGCGTGAATCAGGATATGTATGACGGCGTGCATCCCAACGATAGCGGCGATCAAAAACTGGCGAACAAGTGGTATGCGACGCTGGCGGGGGTGTTGAGCCATGCCACCACGAAGTGGGTCGATCAACTCAACGGCAGCGACAGCAATGACGGCAACCGCGAAACCACGGCTTATGCCTCGCTGCAGTTTGCTCTCGAACAGTCGAAAAGCGGCAATGCCTCCGCCCGTTCGCTGATTTATGTGAAGAACGGCACGTATGGCACGGCCGGCTTGACCAACCCGGCCGGCGTCGCGACGGCGGTCCTGGTGCAGAATCTGGACTATCTGACGATTCAGGCTGCGCCCGGCCATTCCCCCACGATCAAACCGGCGGCCGCCGGCACGGTATCCTTGTCCGTGGTGAACTGCGACCATTTGATCATCGACGGCCTGGCCTCCGATCAATCCCTGGCGCAGGCCGACAACTGGCAGGTGTTCGATGCCAACGATGTGACGGTGCGCAACTGCACCTTCGCCGGCGGCCAGCGCGGCATCAAGTTCAGCGCGACGCTGACCACGGCGCTGGTGGAAAAGTGCACGTTCAAGAACATCGCGCTGCTCGCCACCAGTGACGCGCTGGAATTTCTGCAGGCTTCCTACCACGGGGTGACCATTCAGGACAACACGTTTCAAAACAACATGCGCCATCTCCGCCTGCATCTGCAAACGGGCAACACCATCACCGATTTCACCATTCGCCGCAATGTCATGAACGGCACGAGCGGCGAAGAGAGCCTGCGGCTGATCGGCGCCACCAATGTCGTGATCGAGAACAACGTGGTGATGAAGAGCGCGCAGCAGGGGCTTTACGTCGATACCGGCTGCAGCAACATTACCGTGCGCCACAATTCGTTCTACCAAACCGGCTTTGAAACCATCCGCACCAAACTCACCTCCGTCGACATGATCATCAAGAACAACATCTTCTACGGCGACGGCGCCCACGCCGCGCTGGCCGCGCCCCTTTCGCCTCTGCCGGGTGAAGATCACAACCTCATTTTCAACACCGGCACCGTGACGGAAACGGCCGCGCAACCGGCGGTCACGGCCTTCGGCATGAACAGCAAAACCGGCAGCGATCCGTTGTTTGTGAGCACCGTCGCCGGCGCGGAAGATTTGCATCTGCAAAGCAGCAGTCCGGCGATTGCGATGGGTGTGAATGTGGGCGTGGGAGACGATCTTGACCGCGGCGCGCGGCCGCAACCGGCGGCGACCAATCCCGAGGTGGGCGCTTATGAAAGCGCACTGCCGGTGGTGTCAACGCCGGATATCGCCGTGAACCCGGCGGCCATGAACCTGGGCGAAGTGACGATCGGCTCCAATGCCTCGCAGACGCTGGTGGTGAGCAATGCCGGTAGTGCTGCGTTGCAGGTCACGGCCACCAGCCTGACCGGCAGCCATGCCGGCGAATTCACGATCGCGAGCGGCGGCGCACCGTTCACGCTGGCACCGGCGGCGACCCACAACCTCGTGTTGCGCTTCACGCCGGCCTCGGCAGGCGCCAAGAGCGCGAATTTGAATTTGACCAGCAACGATCCGGATGAAAATCCCCTGGTGGTGGCGGTGACCGGCAACGGGCGTACGCCGCCCGCCAGCGCCTATGTTCTGCTCGCCGACAACAAAATTCAGGTCAAGGGGCAGAAGCCGTCGAATGGCAACGTTCACTCCAACAATGAACTGCTCTTCGACGCCGGCAATCCCAGCACGCACACCGGCAATCTGACATCGGTGGGAAAGACGACGATCAAGAGGAACAACACGATTCAAGGCAATGTCAGGGCGGGCGGCGCGCTGGTGACCGAAAACAACGTCACCATCACCGGTGCGGCGAACGGCAACATGGCGGTGGCATGGGTGACGCTGCCCACACTTTCCTTCTCCGCGGGTACCGAGAAGATAGCGGTCGCCAAACACCAGAGCCTGAGCCTGGCGCCGGGTTACTATGGCGATACGCGGGTGGACAACGACGCCACCTTGTTCTTGCGAACTGGCGAGTATTTCTTCAAGAATTTCGAAGTGAAGGATCGCGCCGTGCTGGCGATTGATGTGACGAACGGGCCGGTGAAGATCAATGTCGCGGCGGCCCTGAATTTCAGAAATTCCGCGGAAATGACCATTTCGCCGGACGGCGACGATGGCAGCAGCCTGGTCACGTTCAACAGCAAGGGCGCCGTCATGCTGGAGGACAACGTGATCATCCTGGGCGCGCTGGTTGCTCCCGTCAAGCGCGTCACCCTCGGCAAGAATGTCTTCTTCAAAGGCTCGATCACAGCCCGGGAAATCATCATCGGAGACAACGCCACGTTCTTGTATCACACTGCCGCAGGCGCGCCGCCCAAGGCCAGTGCCGCCGAGCCCCAAACGCCGCAAGCAACGGAACAATCCGGCGTGGTGAAAGGCTATGAGCTGGCGCAGAACTATCCCAATCCCTTCAACCCGAGCACGACCATTCAATTCAGCCTTCCGAGTTCTGAACAGGTGACGTTGCAGATTTTCGACATGCGCGGCGCATTGGTGAAGACGCTGGTCGCGGGAATCCTCACTGCCGGCAGCCACCAAGTGCGGTGGAACGGCACCAACAAAAATGGCGAACACGTCGCCAGCGGCATGTATCTGTATCGCATTCACGCCGGCGATTTCGTACGGACCAAGCAGATGTTGCTGGTGCGCTGACCGTTCGCCGGTCCTGATGTCCACACTGCCGCTGCCATTCTTGCTCTTGCCCGCTGGGTGGGGTTTGCCCAAGCGGGCAAGAGTTTGAGCAGACGCGGCGCAGAATTCCATAGCCGTGTCAACAAACTGGAGCGCTGCCAATGAGAACAGACAGAGTGATCGCGGGGGTGAGTACCACGCTGCCCAAGTCATGCCCGCGCTCGCGGGCTGGATATTTTTTGACGAAGGCAAGGCGCGCCGCGCGCCACAGCAGCAGCCGGCCAGGCGACCTCGGACTGAGCCTGATGAGTGTTGCGCGCCGGCAGCAAGCGAAGGAACCAGAGAAAGGAAGTGGTTTACTGCTGCAGCGCCAACTCCGGCACGGCAGCGGGCTTCGTTCAACCCTGGCCGCTTGCACGGGCCTCTGCATTGATCCGCTGCCAGCTTTTGACGCGGTGAAACTTCCTCTCAGCCTCTCCACCCGGTACTGTTGCCATCCTGTGCGATGTTGAAGCCGGTTACACTGACATACCCTCTCGCCCGAAGATACGCGGCAACCGCGACCTCCGATCCGGTTTGTTCCTTGCGCAGAAAGGCATTGTGCAGGTCGGTTTCCGCCACCGCGGCGGCTTCATCTTCTTCCTCATATTGCTCCGGCAGTTTTACGAGAACGAAGTGGTGATGCCATTGGTCTGCACTTGTTTGGGTCAGGCAGGCGATGGACGGCAGGAAGCCGCCGGCCTCACCATAGCTGCCCGGTTCGAAGCGAAACAGTGAAGGCAGTTTCGGTTCGCCCTTGTCCGGCTGCGACTCTCGCAGGCAACAGGACTTGTACTTCTTGCCGCTGCCGCAGGGACAGGGATCATTCCTGCGAACTTTGTCGGTCATATCTTCCCGTTCTCATATTCAGGTGAAAGACCCGCCGAGCATAGGCTTGGCCCACGATCAAAGAAGAAAACAATGCGCTGAACTGGCCGCCACGCTGCTCATCCGTTCAGCACTTTGGCAATGGCTGTGATGGTATGCCAACTACGCGTCGTGGCCGGCACGCCGAAAATTCGATCCAACTGGCCCAGGTAGCCGATCACTTTCATGTCCCGCCGGTATGTGCCGAAAACGAACCGGCCCTCGCGCGCGAGAACTTTCAGCAGCCATTTGCCGCGGGCAGGAAAAGTCATCGGCAGACTTGGTGACTGCGAGGGAACTCGCGTCAGAATGCTTACGAATCGGACGAGATCGGCACGCGCCGGCAGTGTCGCGAATGCCTCGTGAGACAACAGCCGGATGATGTCCCGGCCCTGGCAGATGGTGATCGCGGCAGCGAAAGGAAGCCGGCGTGCGATCTCCGCACGCAGTTGCGTGCGGCTGACGGGCTGCCGGATCACAAACGTGCCGGTTGCGCCCAGGTTGACGGCGTCAAGGTGGTGCAGTTGTTTCGCCAGCAAAGTCGGCCGAAAGGTTCTGTGGCCGCCAACGTTGAGACCTCTCAGAAAAACGACGAGTGCCATGAGTTGACTCCCACGGTAGATTCCTGCGCCGGCACGGCAAAACCCAACGCCGGGCACCGGCTCAAGCGTCGAGGCCCGTGCTCAGTTCTCGCCCTGCTTTCGAAATTGCGGTTGGATATTGCCAAAACGTCGCGACATAGTCAAGCGGGAATCCATCTGATGCCATAAGGCGCTCACAGTCAGAATAAAATTCTGAAAGATCCTGGACCACAAAGCAAACGCTTGCCCCGCGGAGCCGCGGAGAGCGCGGAGTTGCCAAATCAAAAAGCCTTTCTCCGCGTTCTCGGCGCCTTGGCGGTGAGCTTTTGCCTTCTACAGTCAGAATAAAATTCTGAAAGATTCCTGACCGCAAAGCAAACGCTTGCACCGCGGAGCCGCGGAGAGCGCGGAGTTGCCAAACCAAAAAGCCTTTCTCTGCGTTCTCAGCGACTCTGCGGTGATCTTTTGCCTTCTACAGTCAGAATAAAATTCTGAAAGATCCAAGCCCACAAAGCAAACATCTGCGCCGCGGAGCCGCGGAGAGCGCGGAGTTGCTGCATCAAGAAGCCTTTCTCCGCGTTCTGCGCGCCGTGGCGGTGAGTTTTTGAGGTGAATGGCACGGCAGTGTGCCCCAATCTTCACAGGATCCTTACTGGATGACACTTGGATGACAGTGGTGGTGGATACCTCGTGCGAGGCAACAGTGTACGAATCGGCCTTATTGCTGCCCGTAAGGTTTCAGAATTCAACTTGTCTGAAGTTCGGAATAGAGCATGACGCTGGCGAAACGATCCCGCCCGCGAAGATGTTTTGGCGCAAGCGGCCTGCTTGCCTTCGTTCGCAGGCTTGAAACCGGCGTTGTGCCATTCGGGAAATGATCATTCTGGAAAGGGAGTGATGAACTTTCGCCACGGATCGACACGGATTGCCACGGATGAAGCCCAAACACGAAATCCATGAGAATCCGTGTTCATCCGTGGCCTAGGCTTTAGTCACTCAAAAGCGTTTACCCTCAGTTGGTACTCCCAGCGACTTGATACCGCGTTAAGTTTCTGGGAAGGAAGGGAAGCGAGGAGCATTAGCCACGGATCGACACGGATTGCCACGGATGAAGCCCAAACACGAAATCCATGAGAATCCGTGTTCATCTGTGGCTCAGGCTTTAGTCACTCAAAAGCGTTTACCCTCAGTTGGTACTCCCAGTAACTTGATACCGCGTCAATGCCTTAGTAGTCAAATTTGTGCAAAAAAAGCAAAGATTTTTTCAAGGAGTGCCATTTTGATCTGTGTTTACACGGGTTTCGTAACACTTTTTCAAATCTCCAACTTTTGAGATTCTTGCTAAAAGAATTCACGCAAAGATGCAGAGCCGCAAAGGCCCGCAAAGGTTTTTCAATCATTTGTTCTCTTCATGAAAGTCTGAAGTCAAGATTTTCTTTGCGTATCTTTGCGTCTTTGCGTGAGCTGTTGTTTTTCTTTTTTGGTTGCGGCTCGTTGTGTTTCTGGGAAGTAAACTCGAGTCTTTTCTTTGCGCGCCTTCGCGGTGAGCTTTTGCCTTCTTTGGTTCCGGCTCGTACGGGTTGGGGAAGACGGAGGTCACGTTTTCCTTTGCACCCTTTGATGCCTTGGCGAGCGCTTCTGCCTGCTTTGGTTCCGGCACAGTCGGGTCATGAAGTGAACTCGTCGCGCGACCGGCGCTTGCTTTTCTCATTGAATTCTGCATATTGATTTCACGCCCCGAATGCAAGATCGGCTTCTGCGGCCTCGAACGAATTGCGCTTTGCGGGAGTTGCCATGCCTCTTCAAGAATTGTACAAGCTCCGTCCCCATGAATCCCTGATGCAGAACAGCCTCTGGCATCATGACTACCATCCCGAACTGCCGGATTTGGAACCGCGCAGCACGCTCACGATCGGCAGCTTCACCGGGCCGGGCATTATCCGCACGATTCACCTCACCCTCAATATCACCGGCGATGATCGCGAAGAACTGCTGCGCGGTGTTTTCCTCGCGGTCACGTATGATCGCAATCCCTTCCCCTCGGTTTATGCGCCGGTGGGAGATTTTTTCTGCGACTCCTTTGCCGGCGAATCGCTTTGTTTCGCCAGCGCGGTGATGGCGAAAAGACCCACCAACTCACTGTTCTGCTATTTGCCCATGCCGTTCCAGCAGGAGATTATCGTGCAACTCCTCAACCGGACGGACAAAAAAGTGACCGGCTATGGCTACGTGACCGCCGAACGTCTGCCGGCGTGGGAGGCGGCAAACGCCTATTTGCATGCGCAATGGCGCGCGGCCACGGTTCGCCTGCCGCAGGAAACGATTCCTCTGCTGCATACGGAGGGCCGCGGGCACTTCCTGGGCTGTCACCTCACCGCCACCAGCGCGTGTCCCTACTTCGCCGAGAATCAAGGCATCTGCGAAGGCAATGTCGAGTTCTTCATCGACGGCAGCGCGCAGCCGGTGTGCAATTATCTCGGCACGGAGGACTTTTTCGGGTTCAGTTGGAACTGGCGCAAATTGTGGTATGATGACCGCGCCGGCACGACTTACCTGCGCGACGAGGGCGGCGTCACCAAGCTGGCGTGCTATCGCTTTCTGCTCGATGATCCGGTGCGCTTCGCCACGTCGCTGCGGGCGCGCATCAATTATGAATATGAGTTGCAGAATCTGCCGTTGCAGCAGGCCAAAAGCGCGGGCAACGGCGTGGTGCAGTTCGGGATGGTGACCTATTGGTATCAAGCGAGCGCGTGCGATGCCCGCGCCGGCGAGGTGGTTCATTGATTGTGAGGGTGGCTCTCATGAAGAACTTGTGGCCTGTCCAAATGTTGTCGGTGCTGACGTTGAGCGCCTGGTCTCCGGCACCGGTCCCGGCGCAAACCGCGCCGCAAGCCGAGGCGCCGCGCCTGCTCATTCGCTGTGATGATTTCGGCATGTGCCATGCGGTGAACATGGCGATTCAGCAAGTCATCGCGGCCGGCATTCCGGTTTCGGTTTCGGTGATGTTCGCCTGCCCGTGGTATCAGGAGGCGGTGGAAATCCTCCGGGCGCATCCGGAAGTCTCCGTGGGCGTGCATTTGACTTTGAATGCCGAGTGGAAAAACTATCGCTGGGGACCGGTGGCCGGCCGGTCGCAAGTGCCCTCGCTGGTCGACCGCGAAGGCTTTTTCTTCCCCTCGCGCGCGCTGTTGATGGCCAACCGCCCGAAGGATTCGGAAGTGGAGAAGGAACTGCGCGCGCAAGTCGAGCGCGCGTTGCGCACCGGCCTGCGCATCGACTATCTCGATCATCACATGGGCACGGCAATGCAAACCGAGAAGTGGCGGCGGATGGTCGAGAAGCTGGCGCAGAAGCACCAGCTCGGCATTCCGCAATATTTCGACGAGGCTTATTCCAGCGCGACCTATGCGGCCCCGCAAGCCGGCAAGGTGGACAGCCTGGTGGCGCACTTGCAGAAGCTCGATCGGCAGCGGGTGAATTTGCAGGTCATGCACGTCGGCCTCGACACGCCGGAGATGGCGGCCTTGATCGATCTCAACGCCTTTGGCTTGGCGAACATGAGCCAGCATCGCCAGGCCGAGCTGGCGGCGCTGCTGTCCCCGCAATTCCGCGCGGCCGTGGAACAGCACGGCGTGCGCTTGATCACGTATCGCGATTTGATTGCGGCAGAGGGGTTGGCGAAGATGCGGCGGCCGGGTTTGACGCAATGATCTTGATCCACCGCCCACCGCCCGGGCGCTCGGAGCGCCCGGGCGGTAATCCCACAACATTGCTCATTTTGAACCAAACAGATACTTTTCCAAATCTCTGTCTTCCTCCGTACCATAGCCGGCGACAAAATCCTCATATTCCTTCGCTGTTTTGAAAAATCGCTCGCGAAAAGCAGGCATCCACAACTCACCCTCTCGTGCGCCGACAAACTCCAGATAGTTGGAAAACGGCCAGTCGCGCAAGTTGGCTACCAGGCCGTCCTTCTTTGGGTTATGGTGAATATAACGGCAACATATAAGCTGATAGCGGTCGCTGTAAACGTGCGCGTGCCGGAATCTCTCGTTATGAAACAAGCTGCCGCGGCGGTGATACCGTTTGTTGATGGCTTGGGCATAGCTTTGTTCGAGCCGTCCCACGAAGCGCGAAAGATTGTCGGAGATTTTCGGCTGTACAAGGAGATGAAAATGGTTGGGCATGAGGCAATAGGCGATGAGGTTCATCTCAAATGCGTCGCGATATTTCTTGAGCAGGCGCAGAAAGTGAAGGTAGTTTTCGCTTGCGAAGAATATCTTTTTGCGATCTTGGCCGCGGTGATAGATGTGGTAATATTCCCCGGCGTGAAATTCGGCGTAACGATATGGCATGATTGATTCCTCCCATGATTGAGTCACCACCGCTACCGCCCGGGCGCTGCGAGCGCCCGGGCGGTAAAAAGGGCAAAATTTCAAAAATTTTTGAAGCCGCTCGCTGGCGCTCGCTCTGTAAAAGCAACAGCAACAACAACAACCACAGCAACAGCTCAGAGTTTCAGAGTCCAGAGATTCAGAGTTCAGAGTAATGGGGACACAACCACACGAAACCCGAAGTTGGAGTACCAGTTGACGGGATCGCCCCTGAGGCGACAGGCGCACCGCACGCCCCACTGATTGAAGTGGAACGCACCGCCCCGCAACACGCGGACTTCTTCGCCTTCAAGACTATCATCTGCCGGCTGTTTGTAATTTTCCCGCCATTTCGTCCGGCACCATTCCCACACATTTCCGCTCATCTCTTCACAGCAGTAAGGCGAACACCCAGCGGGAAAACAACCCACTGCGCTCGTGGTTCCAATCTTCGTCTCATCGTAGTTGGCCAAATTCGCCTGTGCTTCATTGCCCCAGAGATAAAGGCGTTGCGGCAAAGGATTCGGCTGCAAAGCTGGGCTGTACGATTCTTCGAATTTGATCCCGGCAATCGGCTGAATTTTCATTTCTGTTGGAAGCTCGAGTCCGCCGCGCGCTGCTTTCTCCCACTCCGCTTCTGTCGGCAGTTGCACTGCCCAATCTGCCGGCAAGCGTCCCTCCTGCTGCCATTTGGCGGTGAGCCATTTGCAAAATTTCACTGCTTCGTGCCAAGTCACATAACGCACCGGCCGGTTGGCAGGATCCTTCAGGCATTCAGAATTTGCTGGTTTGTGCCCACTGGCAGTCACAAAGAGCTGGTATTGCGCCACGGTAATGGGGAAGCGTGCCACCCAATATTCATAGTCAAGCTGAGAATTGGTGTGAAGTGGTTTTTCTCTCTCCAAGGCTTCATTATCGAAGTCAGGACTTCCCATCCAAAACGGACCAGCCGGCACCAGGCAGAATTGCATGTGCTCAACCGTGGTCACCTCCAGCCGTGGGTCACCGCGCTTTGCCAACTTGTCACCAATTTGGGCGCGTTGGACCGGCGTGGTCTTTTCAAACAGAAGTCTTATTGAAAAGACAAGCTCGGGCTTTATCGCAAGAGGGTCAGGCGCCATCTCACTCAAAAAGGCCTCCATCTGATCAGTGAGCTTGAGATCAGCGGAGAAATGTTCCTCGGCCAATAGCCGTTTGACCACGAGAAATTCCATGATCGAACGGTGCGCGAACTTGTAGTTGCCCTCGGCATCACGATTCAGCAGCGAGCGGCCGCGCAGTTGCCAATCCTCCAACGCGATATTCCACTTCTGCGCCAACGGTTGCAGCTCCTGGCCGGGGATGCGCTCTGAGCCGCGGCTGGCCGCGTTGACGTAAAGATCAAAAGCCATTTGCTCGGAAAAGGTGCGCAGATGATCGGGATTGACCCAGCCGCTTTCGCGCTCATACCATTTCTCCAACATGAGGCTGTAAAGCTCAGAGGCGGTTTTAATCTGTTTGCCGCTGGCGAGTACGTCCGGAATGTAGGCGAGCAGCATGGGCCGCACGCTCAGCAGCGGAATTTTGGCAACGATTTCGCGGGCTTGCTGGCGCTTTTGCCAGCGCAGCCGGCCGTAGCGCTTGTGAAGGTAGGCATCGACCAACTCGTCACTGAACGGAGTCAAATAGAGCTTCCAAAACTCATAGGTGGCGCGCTCGCCCAGTCCCCGCGGGGTCACCCGCACGATGCCACTGTCTTTGGGAATCTCTTCATCACGCGGGAAGAATTGCGTGCGGCAGGTAATCAGAATTCGCTTGAAACCCGCGCACAAGCGCATCAGCTCGGCCAGCCGGGCGCGATGATCTTTGGTCGCGCGCAGGTCTTCATCATAGGCATCGAGAAAAATGATGGTCTCGGCCTGGTCCGCGATTTTGGTGATGTAGGCATCGGCATTGGGCGCGCCCAACGGCACCACTGCCAGGCGATGGCGTTTGCGCCGCGGTTGTTTTTGGTTGTGGGCGTAGTAGTTCAACACAAACGAGGACTTGCCCATGCCGGAATCGGCCAGCAACAGCAAATGGCGATTGCTGTCGCTGGTGCGGAGATGGCGATCAACGACGTCAAAAAGCTTTTCCTGGGGCACGAGAACCTGGCGCAGTTCCGCTTCCTGCGAAGGGTCAACACTCGAACAATAGGGCGGCACGTAGTAGCGGGTCGAGTTTCTGATCTGATCAGGATGGTAGAATTCAGAACCGAACTTCTGCTCGAGCAGTTTTTGCTTGCGGTGTTGTTCCCACACCGGCTTGGCGCCGTAGTAGGCCGCGATCACGGCAGTGACGATCCCGAGGAGGGGCAGAGCATTCTGGCTCAGCCAGTGCAGCAGCGGTGAGTAATCAGTTGGCATAGTTTTTCTTCGCGTTTCTGCGCCTTTGCATGCGCTTTTGCCTGCTTCGATTCCGGCTCGTTCGGATCAAGTCATACGTTGGGCGCTGCCATTTCAGAACAAGATGCAGCAAGATACCCAACGCAGATAGATCGCAACTCAAATGCAATCGCCAACGGACAGTAACAACCCAACAGATGAAAAAACTCTCTATCAGTTGGCTTGTTTCAATCCGCTGGAAAAGATCTTTGCTGGCGAAACCACGATTTCACTGCAAGGAGACGAATATCACAACGTTCGGTCGAATTCTATAGCACAGACCCAAAGCCCCAAAGGGGCAAAATGTGGAAGCGAAGGGCAACGCCCTGGAAAATCGATACCCATTGCGTTACCACCAAGCCCCACCGAGGCGCCATGAAACCAACACCGGAACCGCAGAGTCGCTGAGAACGCAGAGAAAGGCTTTTTGATTTGGCAACTCCGCGCTCTCCGCGGCTCCGCGGTACAAGCGGTTGCTTTGTGGTCAGGAATTTTTCAGAATTTTATTCCGACTTTGAGCGTCTTATGGCAAAAATTGCCCTTCCCCGCGTTCTCTGCAACTCCGCGGTTCCGCTGCTGCCTTTGTCACTTGGTGAGAGGCCGGATTCGCCTGGTTCATCGCGGCCCACAGGACTTCAAATATCAACCCGGCTGCAATCTCGCGGCGCGCTCATTATGCAGAAATGCGCAAGGAAAAACAAGGCCTTCATTGGCAGGGCGCCAGTGGGAAGAAAGGGCTTGTAATTGAGCCAGCGGCGCGCTACCATGCGCGTGATTCGTCGCAGCATTGGCACACGGCCTGGCGTTCGATGAGGAAAAGCTAACGAAGGGCGGCGAAACTGGCGCAGCGCATGCAAACCTCTCTCCGGCATTCCTCCGGAGTGGGTGAATTGCCGGCAGTCTCCCTCCCGCCGGCAGCCAATGTTTCCGCCGATTTGCATCTCCCCTGCCGCCTGCGCGCTTTTTCATCCCGCCGCCAGCCCCAAGCCTTCTCCGTTTCCAATTCGCATTTCGCATGATGATTTTTGGGAGCCGTTTATGACATGGAATCAGATGGTTGTTGCTTGCCGCTGGTGGCTGGTTTCGTTGGCAGTTGCATTTGCGGTGTCGGGACAGAGTCCCGCGGTGCTGGTGCGCTTCGATCTGCGCCAGCCCGAGGAGGTGAGCCGCTTGCAGGGCTTGCCGCTCAAAGTTTGCTTGCGCACGGACAACTTCGTGCTGGCAACCGTTGCGGTGACGGAGCTGCCGCACTTGCAGCGCAGCGGCCTCGCTCATGAAATTGTCGATCGCGAGGCTTGGTCGCAGCCGTACTATCTCCTCGGCCGGCCGGCGCTCGCCAAAACCTTGCCCGCCGGGCGCACCGCAAAGGTCATTGTTGAAAGCGCAACGGAAACCGTAGTCAAAATGAGCGCAGCAGAGGCGCTGCTGGCGGCGCAACAGGGGTTGCAGCCGGTGCGGCTGGCAGAGCGTCCGCTGCCGCTGGTGGCCGGCGGACCGCAATTTCACCCGCAACTGGCCGCTGCCGGCGCGGATACCATGCTGCAGCGCTTGGTGAAGCAAGTTTCGGACTCGACCATCGGCGCATATTTGCGGCGGCTGGAGGATTTTCGCAGCCGCTATTCCTTCTCCGATTCCATCGTGCCGGCGCGGCAGTGGCTGTTCAAAAAATTCCAGGAATTCGGCTACACCAACGTGCGGTTCGATCCCTTCCCCTGGTTCAACACCACGCAACTGAATGTGGTGGCAACCAAACCGGGAACGCACAAAACGCCGCGGCTGATCATCGTCGGCGGACATTATGATTCAGTGGTGTATGACGGCGGCAATGCCGCGGTGTATGCGCCGGGCGTGGATGACAACGGCTCCGGCACGGTGGGCACGCTGGAAGTGGCGCGCGTGCTGGCCGGCGAGGAGTTGGAAACCACGGTGCTGTTCATTCCCTTTGCCGGAGAAGAACAGGGCTTGGGCGGCAGCCAGCATTTCGCGGAGAATGCCTTGAACCAGGGCCTGCCCATCGATCTCGTGCTCAACATGGACATGATCGCCAATGTCGCGGATGCCTATCCTGATTTCAACATTCTGACCGACCGCCCCACAGAAGGATTTGCGCGGCTGGTCGAGCAACTGACCAGGCAATACAGCACGCTGATTCCGGTGGTGGCGCCCAGCGGCAGCGGCAGCGATCATTTCTACTTTCAACAGTACGGCTTTCGTGCACTGTTCATTCAAGAGGGTGACTTCAGCCCGCATTGGCATCTGTCCTCGGACGTGGTGGCCAACATCAGCATTCCTTATGCGACGGAAGCCATCAAGGTGGTGCTGGCCGCGGTGGTGAAAGTGGCGAATGCGCCGGCAACGCCGGTGGGACTGCAGGTCGCGGAAGTGGGCGACGGGCAATCGCAAATCTTGAGCTGGCAGCCCAATCAAGAGCCGGATTTGGCGGGCTACAAGCTTTATCTCGGCTCTGCCAGCGGCAATTACAATCAAATTCTCACGCTGACCACACCGGTGGATACGCTGCGCGGCCTGACGGAAAACCAGCGCGTGTATGCCGCGGTGTCGGCCATCGACCAAAGCGGCAACGAGAGTTTGTTGACGCCGGAACTGGCGTTCACGCCCCGCACCGCACCGGTGGCGCCCGCGGCACTGGAGGCGACCTCGCGCACCAGCACGATTACGCTCACCTGGCAAGCCAACAACGTCGAACTGGATTTGGCCGGGTACAACCTCTATCGCAGCCTGTCACCGCAGCAAGGTTTCGCCCTGGCCGCGTTCGTGCCGGCGCCGCAAACCACCTGGGAGGATGCCAACGTTGCGCCGCGCACTTTTTACTATTACCAAATCAAGGCAGTGGATCGCACTGCGATCGAAAGCGCAGCCTCGAATTTGGTGAAAGGAAGGCTGGCCACGCATGATCAGGGCATCTTGATCGTGGACAACACGCGCGACGGCGACGGCAGCGCGTTGCGGCCCACCGATGAGGCAGTGGACAACTTCTATCGCGCGCTGTTGGCGGGTTACAACGTCACGAGTGAGTGGGATCTGGCGGACAGCACGGCGCAACAGATCGCCCTGAGCGACGCCGACCTGGGCATCTATTCCACCGTGATTTGGCACGTGGATGCGCGGCAGGCCCGGCCGATGACGGCGGACACGGTGGCGTTGCGCAAGTATCTCGCGCAGGGCGGCAATCTCTGGCTGGTGGGCTGGTCGCTGCTGCGCTCACTGGGCACGCCGCCGAGCAACGAGGCCGTTTATCCGAACGGCAGTTTTGTGCGCGACTTTCTGAAAATCCGCGCGGCCCGGGTTGCCACTGATCGTGATTTCAAAGCGGCAGAAAGCCAAATGGCGGGCTATCCCTCGCTCAGGGTCGACAGCTTGCGCGCCACGCTGTTCAGCGGCAACCTGTTGGAGATCGACGCTTTTCTGCCGCCGCTGGCAGAGGAGCCGCAGACCGAGACGATCTACAACTATGTCTCCGCCGCGGGCATTGCCGGGGTGAATCACGGCCGGCCCGTGGGCTTGCGCTATTTGAGCGACCGTTACCGTCTGGTGGTGTTCGATTTTCCGCTTTATTTCATGGAGGCAGGAGCAGCGGCAGAAGCGGCCCGCAAAGCGCTGGCGGATTTGGGCGAGATGGCGACGGTGGTCGAGGAGGGCACTGCGCCGCACGGCAGCGTGCCGCAGCAATTTGCCTTGCAGCAAAACTACCCCAATCCTTTCAATCCCAGCACCACCATTCGCTATCAATTGCCGGTGGCGAGCCACGTCACGCTAGCCATTTTCAACACGGCCGGCCAGGAAGTGGCGCGCCTGGTGAATGGCGTGCAGCCGCCGGGAACCTACACCGTGTCGTGGCAGGGCAAAACGCCGGAGGGCAAACCGGTGGCTTCCGGAATCTACTTCTGCAAGATGATGACGGAGAATTTCACGCAGGTGCGGAAGATGGCACTGGTGCGGTAGTCGCGGCGAAGCGGAAGTGCCGCGCAATGCGACCGCGACACGCACGGCTGTGTTGCGATTGTGTCCCGGAGTTATGTGGCATTCACTCGCAATCGATGAACCGGCCACCCTGCCGCCAAGCAGGGTGGCCGGTTTGCATGACGCATGCACTCAGGTCGCGCTCGCAATGCGGTGGCCGTGCACTTTGAATTTGTAGATCCCCGGTTTCATCCCTTCAAAAACGACCCGGCCCGCGGCATCGGATTCGCCATCGTCGAGATATTTTTCCCGGTTGGAATAAAGCTCCACAATCACACCGGCAGCGCCGACATTCACCACCAGATCGCCGCCGGCATGCTCCACTGCCACGAAGTCACTCTTCTCCCCTGCGGCACTGTCGCGAAAACCGAGAGCCGGCTCCAGCGGTGCAAGCGTTAACCGAATCTCCCGCAGGACTTTCTTGACCTGCTTCACCGCGGCCGGCAACACACTTTCCGCGTAAGGCCTCGCGCCGGCTCGCTCGTCCAACGCAGCCGCGATCTTCTCCGCCAGCCGCGGCGGCACGGGGATTTCCCACGTTTCCACTTGCAACAAGTCCGGAAAATCCGACAAGCGCGCCAACAGCATGCGGCAGGCGTGGCATTCGCTGCTGTGCTGCCTGAGGCTCTGCTGCTGTTCCGCGGAGAATACGCCCAGGGCATAGGCTTCGAGCGCCGCGTGCGTTGCCGCACAGGCTTGGTGATTCTCCAGATTCAGCCTGTTCACCTGCTGCCGCAGGCGTTGCAGCCGTTCCCGGCACGCCGGGCAATTGTCGAGATGCCGGTCAAACGCCCGGCGCTCCGCCGCGCGCAAGCCATACGTGGTCAGGTACAGTGCCAACTGATTGGTGTTCAGGCAGTCCATTCTACTCCTCGCTGTCGTGATTGGCCACCAACACTGCCTCTCTTCACTTATGATAGACGAACAGCGGCGGTCTTTTTATGCGGCAGATTCGGGGCATTCCAATCCGAATGAACGGGATTCAATCTCCGGTCATCGCGGCCGGAGCGCTGGTCAAGGCGGAGCGCAGAACTTCGCAAACGGCGCGCCGTGGAGGCTGTAGCAATACCGGGTGATGTCATACTCCGGATCGCGGCCCGCGGCATGGCGCGCTTGTCCCAGTTCCACACACGTGCGGCGCAGCGCTTCGCCGGCCGTCGCGGCTTGTTGCACGAAATGGTGATAGAAGCGCGCGGCCACCCGGCGGGCGCCGGTTTCATGCACCGGGAGGCCGGTGATGAGGCAGGCGGCGGCGCCGCATTCGAGCAGTTCGTTGGAGAGGTTCTCGCCGCGCGCTGCGGTCATGCCGCCGGAGCGGCAGCCATTGAGAAAGACAATCGGCTGTGAGGGCAGGGTGACGCCCACGGTTTCGCGGAAGAAGCCCGGCGCGAGGTAGCTCTCCTCACCCGCAGCGAGCTTGCTGCCTTCGACGTGACCGCAGTAGTGCAGCACGCGCAGGTTGCGCCTCTGCGTCTCCATCTCCAGCAGCAGCTCGGCCAATTGATCGAGATCCTGCGACACCAGGTGCACCCGGGTTCCCGCCTGGCGCAGAATGCCTTCCACCTCCTGAATTTCAGCGTTGACTTCCTGCAGCTCTTTGCGATCACCGTGCCAATCGCCGTAGAAGATGATGGCCTCCGGCGCCGCGCCGCGGCCGGCTGTTTCATCCGCAAGGCCACGAAAGCCGGCGCCGGGCGCCGGAAAAACCGGAAAGGAAACGGCGCAAGAGAACCGCTCGCAGAGAAAGCACTGCTGCTCCTCATCATAGACCAGAGGCCAGGGCAGCTCGAGACTGTCGAGCACGAATTCCACCTGCGCCGCGAGATGGGCCGGCAGGCTGAACAAGCGATTGTAGAAGCCGGCCAGGCCAAAGAAGCGATGCAGCCGGTGCCCGATGTCGCGCAGCGCCTGTGCCGGCGAAAGTTCCGCTTTCTGGCCGTGCCGCACGTAGGCGGCATAAGCCGCAAAGGCCTCCTGCACATCCAGCTTGAGATGGCGGAGCTTTTCCGCGCGCAAAAGATAAGGCTGCTTTTCCTGGCGCCCGAGATGGAAATCGGGAAAGGCCTCCTCCAGGCCACGCACCTGTTCGAGCGTGTGCGTCAAGAGCAGATCGTTTTTGAATTCGATCAAACTGATGCTCACTTTGACGCTGGCCGGCAGTTGGCCGGACGCCGGCACGGGGAGAGAGCGGGATGGCGGCGTGCGCAGCAGTTCCGCAACCGGACGGAAGTGCCGGTCTTTGCGCACCAGAGCGAGGCGCCGAAACTGGTGCGCCAGCACAGGAACCACGCGTTTGGCGCTCCACCACAGGAGAGCGAGCAGCACCAGCACGCCGCCAAGCCGCCAAGACCACCACTGCACCGCGGCGAGCGTTGCCCGCTCGAGCTGGATCGGTCCGGCTTTGAAAGGCTCTGCAACAGTGAGAATTTGATTGAGGCGTGGCTGCTTCAGCGTCTGCACGATGCCGCTCGGCCAGCGAATGATCAGTTCCTCCACCTTTTCGCGGAGGCCAAAACCGAAGGCGAGGCGCAGGCTGTTTTGCGAAGTGTGCATGCCGCCGCCTTGCACTTCGCGGATTTGCCGCAAATCTCCGGCGCGCGCTGCGACGCGGACGCCAATCGCGGCGCGGTTGCTGCGGTGGCCAACCAGACTCAGGTGAAGATAATGATTGCTGTTGCCGAGATTGCGGTAGAGTTTGTTTTCCGGATAAGGCGGGAAATTGACTTTGGGCGCTCCCAGGCGTTTGTCATAGCTGTTGCACAAAAACAGGTCGAGATCACCGTCATTATCAATATCTCCCCATATCGCCGCAAGACAATGCGCAGGATTATCGATGCCCGCGGCCGTGGTGATGTCGGTGAAGGTCCATCCCAGTGCAGGGTCAAAACCATTATTGCGGTACAACACATCTGGCAAGAGACGATGGACGGCTTGCAGGCTGTCGATTAACCAACTTGACGCCGTCACATACAAATCCAAATCGCCGTCATTGTCCATGTCAGCAAAGTTGGGCGCATGCGCGGCAAAAGGACCGGCGACACCGGCTTGCGCTGCCATGTCATCAAAAGTGCCGTCGCCGTTGTTGCGAAACAACCGATTGTCACCGCCGTCGTTGGCCACGTACAAATCCAAGTCGCCGTCATTGTCGTAATCCGCAAAAATGGCGCCTTTGGAATTGGTCGAATCCGCCACGCCCGCCGGCACGGTGACATCTTCAAACGTGCCGTCGCCGCGATCGCGGAAAAGATAGTTGGGCGCATCGTGCTTTTTGTACGACCAGTTGGAGTTGGTCAAATAGACATCAATGTCGCCGTCATTATCGTAATCGCCCGTGCAGCCGGTCATGTGTTTCGCAGAACGAATGTTGACCAAGCCGGCTGCTTGCGCGGATTCGACAAAGGTGGCATTGCCCTGATTGAGAAACAATTGCACCGGCACGGCGCTGGGAATCAGTACGTCTAAAAAGCCGTTGCGGTCGAAATCCGCCAAAAGCACCGGCCCGCCATTACCCGGCAACGCAACACCAGCTTCCGTGGTCACTTCGAGAAAACTGCCATCCGTTTGGCCGAGGAAAAGACGATGCAGCATCTTGCTTTCATGCGTGAAAAACAGATCCAATCGGCCATCGTTGTTGAAATCTCCCCACGCCACCCCGCCGTTATGCGACCAGCGCGTCGTGTAGATGCCGCTTTTTTCGGCGACCTCGGTGAACGTGCCATTGCAGTTGTTGTGAAACAGCATGCCGTGGCCGCCATTGACGACAAGATCGAGATGGCCGTCGTTATCAAAGTCGCCGCAGGCGGCGCCGCGCGATTGCCACGCGCCGACAATGCCGGCGGCGGCAGTGATGTCTTCAAAATTGGTGATCATCGGTTGGGTGATGATCAACCGTTGATTTGCTGCAACGCGCACGAGCTGCTGGACCTGGCCGGAGGGCCAGGAAATGCGCAGGCTGTCGGCATGCGAATGGACACCCAATCCGAAATGAATTTGCTGATTGACGCCGCTCGTGATGGTTTGGCGCAGATCTTTTGCCACGATTTCCACGCGGCTGCCAATGCCATCAGCATTGCTGGCGAGGCCTTTGAGCTGAATTTGCAGCCAATGATGTTGCGGGCTGTCGTTGCGATATAGCACGCAGCCGCCGGGCGCGACGGAAATGAGATCGAGATCGCCGTCATTATCATAATCGCCGGCGCTCAGCGAATAGAAAGACAGCTCGGGATTCCACGCATGAATGGGCACGGCCTTTTCTTCAAATTGACCACCTACTCTGCCGCGCCAGGCGCTGACGAGGCCGTCAGCCGAGGTGGCGAGCAAATCAAGAAAGCCGTCATTATCAACATCGGCCCGCGCGAGCAATTGCAGCAACCGTGAGTCAAACGCAGAAGGAAAGAGGCGGTGATGCGGCGTCGCCACAAAGCGGCCATTTTGATAAAGGTAACAACGGGACGGGAGATCGATGAGCAGGTCCAAATCCCCGTCGTGATTCAGGTCCATGGCATCGAAAAACGCCGGGGCCTCGTGTTCGAAAGCGATGGCATCCAAACCGGCCGTGGTCGTGGCCTCCTGAAACTTGTCACGGCGATTCAGGAACGCCTGCAAGAAAGGCCGCGAATTGTTGAGAATGATCAAGTCGGGCCAGCCATCCCGGTTCAAGTCGGTCCAAAACGCGCGGCTGACATCGAAGAAATCGGGAAGGCCGGCGGTTTGGCTCACCTCGGCGAATTTTCCCTGGCCGAGATTTCGCAACAGTAGCGCGCGGTCGGCGGGTTCGGGCCGGGGATCGAGATTGCCCTGCGCAGCAAAAATGTCAACCAGTCCATCATTGTCAAAATCCGCGATTGCCAGGCCGGTGTTGCGGCCGGTGCTGGCACGTCCGAACAAGCTGCCGCGCGAAGTGAAGGTCACCTCGCCGGAAACCTGCACGCCATTGTTGATGAAATATTCATCCTGATTCTCGCCGGCACTCAAACAATCCTGGTCGCCGTCGTTGTCCAAATCCACCCAGAATGTCGCAGCGTGATTGAAGCGCAGGCGCAGCCCGCTGGCTTCGGCCACGTCCGTGAAGGTGCCGTTGCGTTGATTGCGATAGAGTAAACAGGGTTGATAATGGCGATTGATCAATTGCAGATCCACCCAACCATCACTGTCAAAGTCGACGAAGAGGGCGCGCATGGCATCGGTTTCGCGATCGAGGCCGGCAGCCTGGGTGACGTTGGTGAATTTGAGCGGAGCCTTCACCGTGGGGTCGCCTGGCATGGGCAGAACGGTCGAGGCAGCGCACAGTCCGGCGAGCAAGGCCCGCCACCAGCCGCCGCGCGCCGGCCCAAGGGTTCGTTGTCCGTTTGCCGGTTTCATGGCTGCCTCATGAGTTGGTGGCCCAGCTCGTGTTCCAGACACTGCCGCAACTGCACGCGGCCGCGCGCCAAATGAGAAGTCACCGTACCCTGGGGCAGCGCGAGAATTTCGGCGATTTGCCGCAGCTTAAAGCCATCGAGCCAGAGCGCGAGCACGGCGCGCCGCGCGACGCTGCGCAGTTTCGCCAGGCAATTGCCGAGACTCTCCTCCAGGTCGCCACCGGCAGGCGTTGGACTGAAGCTGCGGGAGGCGAACGCAGCCGGCGGCGCGAGTTCGAGCAAATCGATCAGCTCGGTTGGGCGCCGCAGTCCGGAGGCGCGCTGCCGGCGATAGAAATCAATCAGCTTGTGCGTGATGGAACGATCGAGGTAGGTTTTGAAGGTGCTGCGGCCGGCGAAATGGCGCAGCGCGGTGGTGAGTTTGAGAAAGAGATCCTGCGTGAAATCTTCCGCATCCGCGCCGGGTACACCTTTGCGGATCAGGACTTTGTAGACATACGCATGATAGCGTTGAAACAGAGTCCGGAACGCCCCCTCCTCCCCCTGCTGATACTGCTGAATCAGAATTTCATCGTCGGGCACGGTCATGTCTCCCTCCCGAGGCCATCGGTCGGAAGCGAGTCATCTGCGTTTCATCCGGCTGGCTTCAGCAAAGGCGCCGACGCTCTCATCGTTGCGGCGGTAATATCCGCTATTTCCGCTTGAAGAGCAAGCGAAAATCCGGCGCCCGCCGGCTGCTTTGCCTCAATGCGTGAGTCGCTGACCCGGTCAAGTTGGGCCGGCTTACCACTGAGCAACGTGGCTGCAGAGAAAGCAGGAGGCGATTGCATTTTTCATCGCAAGCCGGCAATTGGCAAGAGGGAGCGACACTGAGTGCCGCTGCCCGAGGTCGAATCCTCCCTCCCGCAAGACACGCAGCGCCCAGGGTGATTTTGCGTTCAGCAAGAATACTCGGCGGCCTGCACCTGCTGCCAGTTTCTCTTCCCCGCCGAGGCCAGCAAAAATTTCTCACGACTGCATAAAAATCGCGCTGGCTGCGTCTGGAGGATTGTGAGAGCGAAATCGACGCCAACGATCCTACGAAGGGCAGAATTGTTTCCATGCGCCCTGAGCCGGTTCAGGTTTGTCGGCACAAACTCATTGCCAAAGCGGACCAGGTCTGCTGCCAGGAAACCGGCCGGCGTTACGTAGGAATTGATTTTGTGGCAAAATTATCCCAAGCCGTTCAATCCCGAGACGGAGATTGGCTTCGCGCTGCCGGAGGCAAGTCACGTGGTGGTGACAATCTGTGACATCACGGGCCGCGAGATTCGCAAGCAGGCGAAGAAGATGACTTTGGTGCGGTGAGGGACGGGACAGAAGGAACAAAATGCGAGGCGCGTGCGGTGTTTTTCGCTTCTGTTTGCGGCACCGCCCGTGCCAGCTAGATCAAACTCGAGTAAGGAGGTCTGATATGTCACGAAAAGTATTTTCCAACCTGCTCAAGAGCATCTTGGTCTTGAGCATCATTATGGCGTTCCCACAGATTGGCAGGACGCAGGCCGGCGCGGAATTCCGGGTCGGGGTTCAGCAGAATGCCGATCTGCTGGCCGTTCGAAATGCCATCACCGCATTGGGAGGTAACGTCCTGGATTTTGTCGCGGAATACGCCTTTGTCATTCACATATCGCGCGACCGGATTCCAGATATCAATCAAATCCCGGGGGTGATACGCGTCGAAGAGAGGAAGCTCCCTGAAGTTCTGTCGGGCGGCCCCGGTGAAATTCCGGCGCTCGGCGCTCTGGAAGTGACTCAGGAAGAACAGCGATTCATTGATTCGATCTTTGTTCCGGTTTACACCGTGCCGGCCAATGCCCTGGCGAAAACCCGCGCTCTCCTGCAGGACGTCATGGCCCGGCCGTTGCGGGTTGACAACAGCCTCTCGCAGTATTTCCCGCCTATCGGCAATCAGGGTAATCAGGGATCTTGCACGGCGTGGGCGGCGTGCTACTACTGGGCGACGTACACGCAGGCCAGAGACGGAGGCTACGATGTATCTCGCGGGATCGAAGATAGTGAGGCCAGAAAGCAGATTGCCAGCCCGGCTTTCATGTATCCCCTGACCAATAGCGGCAGCGATCTCGGAGCCGCCACCGCCAAAGTCGTGAACCGGCTGAATGAGGTGGGCTGCGCCAGTTGGGAATTCATGCCCTATTCTGATGCGGATTATACCACCTGGCCCTCGGAATCCGCCTGGATCGAAGCGTTAGGCCGGCGAACGCTGCAGTCGTATGCAATCGATTTGACGACGCCAGAGGGAATCGCTGCGCTCAAGCAACATCTTGCCAACGGCAACATTGCTGTAACTCGGACGGCGGTCTATTCGAACTGGTATTACGAGTTTGGTCTGGACGGTTCGGGTTTGAGCAACGGCGTGCTTTATTCCCACAGCGGCGCCAGCTTCGTTGGGTCCCATGCCATGACCATTGTCGGCTATGATGATGACAAGTCTTTTGAGGAAGACGGCGTCACCCAGCATGGGGCATTCCTGATTGCCAATTCCTGGGGCAACGCGTGGGGCACTTCCAACAGCGCCAACAGCACCTCACCGGAGGGACAAGGTTTCATGTGGGCAGCGTATGACTATGTCTTGGCTCCCAATGGCGCCTTCGATGTTGCCTATTACAACGAAGATCGCGAGGATTATGCGCCACGCCTTTATGCGACTGCGGCGCTTACGCATCCGCAGCGAGGGCGCATTGCCTACTGCGGCGGCATCGGTTCCCCCGCCACGCCCCTATGGACGTCGTACCATCCAGTGCGGTATGACGGAGGCTATAATCTCAGCCTGGCGGAAACCGCTCCGCTCGTTGTCGATCTTACCGATGGCATACCGTTTTTGCGCGAGTATATCAACCACCTGTTTGTCGCGCTGGAAGTGGCAGATGGCGCCGCCGCTCCCGGGCAGATTGTGCAGGCAGTCTTTTCCTACGATTTCAACGGGGATGGCACTTTCTATCATTACAGTTCCGCCGATCCGATCGTGACCGTCATGCCGGGCGAGCGCGGCTATGCTCGCCTCGCGCTCGGCGGATTCGAGAAATCCCTTGCGCAGATCTATGCCGAAACCTATCCGGGCTATGCCCTGCCGCCAGAACTCGAGGATAGCGGCCAGTTTTTTGAAACCAACGGCGGCGCTCAAGTCATGGCGAGATTCTCGGCGACACAGATTCTCAATCTTGGCTATTACCAGGGAACCATGAAGCACAGCCTGCTGGCCAATGCCAGGCCAGGGGACAATACCAGCTTTCAGGCAGCGGGTAAATTTGGCTTCTATCTTGATGTCATCTTCAGCTCGTTGGGAGATTTTACCTTCTACTCTGAAGCCGGCCTGAATCCCGATGGCCTGGACCATCTCGCGCTTTACTCAACGCCCGATCCCGAGGAGTGGTTTATGGGGTGGGAAGATCAATTCCAGGGCGGCGACAATGATCATCAGGATCTGGTCGTGGTCGCGAAAAACATCTATCTGCCGCTGCCACCCGGGTCGGTTTACTCGCCGCTCAGCGGACGTGTTGATGTCACACAAAACATCGATATTCCCATCATCTTTGCCCGTGCGGTTGTGCCAAAATTCTTCGGCATTCAATCTGTCAATGTCCTCGGCAGCCAATCCGGTGTCCACATCGGATCTTTCTCATTCGAAGACGGCAACAAGGCAGTGAAGTTCGATCCAATCAGGGACTTTGCAATTGGCGAGCAAGTCACCGTCACACTGACCACAGCCACAGGACTCGCCGAGCCTTACACCTTCTCCTTCATGATTGCTCCGGCTCAGGGGGCTGAGACCTTTGCTGCCGCGCCGGGCTCGCCGTACCGCCTCAGCTCCTTCGCCGGCGACAAGACGCGCAATCTGGTCACCGCGGATTACAACAATGACGGTCATCTCGATTTGCTCATTCTGCGCGCGGAAACCAATCATGCGCTGATCTTCCTGGGCGAGGGCGACGGCACGTTCAAAAAGCTGTCTGATGACAAGTACCTGGGCGCGGAGGCTTGGCCGATCTACCATCCGGATCCCCGGCGCTACTATCCTCAACACGTGGCAACCGGCGACCTCAACGCCGACGGCAAGATGGACCTGGCCGTCTGCACGGCTGACCTCGAGCCGGCGACGCCGGACTATGTGCTGGTGCTCTACGGCCTCGGCGACGGCTGGTTCGGCTCAGCGTTTCCTTATCAAGTCGGGCGCGATCCGTGGAATGCCGCCATTGCTGACCTCAACGGCGACGGCCGGCAAGATATTGTGGTGAACAATCACGCGGAGACGACTCTTGCCGTGCTTCTTAGCCAGAATCAGATTCCCGCTTTTGCAGCAGCGCGATTCTATTCCTGCGCACATCCGGCGAACGCGCTGGCCGTGGGTGACTATAACAATGATGCCAGGCTCGATCTCGCCGTGGTCGGGGGCGACAAGACCGAGGCGTCAGCGGTGCAGGAATTTGGCACCGTGTTCCTGGGAAACGGCGACGGCACTTTTACGACCCAGCGCGGCTTCGTGTCCGGCGAAGGGCCGTTGCAGCTCGCCAACGCCGATTGCAACGAAGATGGCATTCTCGACCTGGTGGTGGCGAATGAAGACGACGGCTTCCCGAATTATGCCGGCAGCAAGAGCATCTCGGTGTTGCTGGGCCGCGGCGATGGCCGCTTCTTCCCGCGCGTGATCCATCCGATTGCCTTGACCGATTGTGAACCGCGAGCCGTGACCGTCGCGGATCTCGACAAAGATGGGCATGTCGATGTCATCGTGGCCGCCTCCGGCACCGGCGAAATCGTGGTCCTGCGCGGTGACGGCAAGGGCAATCTGGCGAATCCTGCAGCGTATCCGGTGGGCGACACGCCCACCTCGGTGGTTGCGGGAGACTTCAACCACGACGGCATTCTGGATCTCGCCGCCGGCAACTACGGCCGGAAAGACAGCAAGGGCTGGTACGGCCCGGGCGCGATCAGCGTGCTGCTCGGCGCCCCCGCCGCCACTGCGACGGAAACCATCACCTTCGGCGAAACCGGCAACACTGATTTTGCCGGGGTGACGCAGGACGCCCACATTCGTGAAATCGACTTTGCGCAAAACCGGAATTACGGCAACACCACCCGCTTGCGCGTGCTCGGCGCCAATGCCGAGAAGAAAGAGTGGCGCGGCTTGCTGCAATTCGATTTTGTTCCGGGCTTGCAGTCGCGCGGCGTGAACGCGGCGGATCAGATCATTTCCGCCAAAATCAGTTTGTTGCTGGCGGAATCTGAAGGTGTCAAGGCAGATCAACTCTCGTTGCATCGCCTGCTGCGGGCGTGGGGTGAAGGCGCGGGCGATAACACCGAAGCCAAATCCGGTGAGGTCACCTGGCTGAGCGCCAAACACGCACAGGAATGGTGGGCCAGTCCCGGCGGTGATTATCTCATCACGCCTGATGCCGTGCAAGCGGTGGGCAACGCACCCGGCACCTGGTGCGAACTGAACGTGACCCAAGCCGTCAAAGCGATGTTGGCGGCGAATGCCAACGAGGGCTGGTTGCTGATTCTCGAACCCAATGCCGGCATGCGGTACTTTCACGCCAGTGAAGAATACTTGACACCGGCATATCGTCCCAAACTGACGGTCGTGGTCCAGCCGGCGCTCGGCAAACCAGCCGGCGATTCGAAGAGGGCTGTCACTGGTGTGCCGCAGGAGTTCCGGTTGGAGCAGAATTATCCCAACCCCTTCAATCCCGAAACCGAGATTGGCTTCGCGCTGCCGGAGGCCTCAGCCGTGAAGCTGACGGTTTTCAGCCTGCTCGGCGAAAGGGTGCGCACGCTGGTGGAACAAGAATGTTCGGCCGGCTTTCACCGCGTCATTTGGGATGGCAAAGACGAGCGCGGCCGGCTGCGGGCAAGTGGAATCTATCTTTACCGCCTGCAGGCCGGTGAATTTGTGCAGGTGAAGAAGATGAGCCTGCTGCGATAAGGCGCGTTGGCCGTTCGCCACGGCTTGCCGTCACGCGCGCGGAAATCGCCACTCCGCCACTCGCGCTGTTGCCTTGACTTGTGTGTGTGATTCCGCGTGTCATTCAGCAGGAATCCTGCAAGGGACGTGGCGCCGTGCTCGAATCTTCACAGGATTTTTGCAGAACAACACGGGCGAGGGCTATACTTTCCAGTGTAACAAACCACCAGCGTGACGGAACCAACCAGGCACAAAGACGCCTCGCGTGTCTTTGTGCCTTTGCTTTTTCCTGAACAAAAAGCCCTTGAAATTGAAAACGACGCTGGTTACCATGCGCTCCCAAGCCTTGCGCGACGATCCCCCCGCGGCCGGCATGAGTAATGACTCGCCGGAGAGTGGCGGCCAACCCGGTTTCGTTCCCGCCGTCATCTCCTCACTCGCAGTGCAGTTGATTTCGCCAGTAAACCGGGGTCCGGCGCGGCTGCGCGTCAACGCTGCGTTCCCCCTGACGCCGCAGCGTAACGCCAGTGCGGCGGCAGCATACTCACTTCAGAAACTCACACGCAACAGAAGGGAGAGGCAAGATGGCATGGCAGCGACGGCTGTGCAAATTGGGATTCCTGCTGGCAGCGCTGGCGGTGTTGCCCCTGCCGGCGCAGGACAAGCAGCAGGCAGCAGATTACCTGCGGCAGCATTACACCAAATACGAATACCGCATCCCGATGCGCGACGGCGTCCGCCTGTTTACCAGCGTCTACGTGCCCAAGGACAAATCCCAGCAGTATCCCATCCTGCTGCGCCGCACGCCCTACAGCGTTGCGCCTTACGGCCTCGATTACTATCTCGACAAGCCCGACAATCAGCGCTGGCGCTATTTCCAGGAAGGCTACATCATTGCGGCGCAGGACGTGCGCGGCCGTTACCTGTCGGAGGGAGAATTTCAGGACGTGCGGCCCTACCTGCCGGCGAAGAAAAGCAAACGCGACATCGACGAAAGCACGGATGCCTACGACACGATCGACTGGCTGGTGAAAAACATTCCGGGCAACAACGGCCGCGTGGGCGTCAGCGGCATTTCCTATCCGGGATTCTACAGCACGATGGCCGCCCTCGATGCGCATCCGGCGGTCAAAGCCGTATCGCCGCAGGCACCGGTTTCCAAATGGATGGCCGGCGATGACTTCTACCACAATGGCGCTTTTCTCCTCTCGCATGCCTTCGATTTCTACGTGCGCTTCGGGCAACCGCGGCCGGAGCCGACCAGTACGCCCCTCCCTCCCTTCGATCATCAAACACCCGACGGTTACCAGTTCTTTCTGAATCTCGGGCCGTTGTCCAACGCCAACACCCGCTACATGAAGAATCAGGTGGCCTTCTGGAATGAGCTGGCGCGCAACAGTGTCTGGAATGCCTTTTGGGAGGCGCGCGATGTGCTGCCGCATCTCCGCAAGATCAAGCCCGCGATGCTGGTGGTGGGCGGCTGGTACGACACGGAGAATCTCTACGGCGCGCTGCACACCTATCAGGCCATCGAACAAAACAATCCCAGCGCTTTCAACATGCTGGTGATGGGGCCGTGGTCGCACGGGCAATGGGGAAACGACGAAGGCGAACAACTGGGCGATCTCAACTTCGGCGCCAAGACCGCGGCGTTTTACCTCGAACACGTCGAACTGCCGTTTTTCAATCATTATCTCAAGGAACGCAAGCCCCCGGAGCTGCCGGAAGCCGTGGTGTTCGAAACCGGTGGCAATGCCTGGCGCATGCTCGAGCGCTGGCCACCGGCGGAAGCCGCGGCGGTGGCGCTGCATCTGCATGCAGACGGCACGTTGCGCTTCGACGCTCCAGCGGCCCGCGACAACGCGTTCCGCGAATATGACAGCGATCCCGCCAAGCCCGTGCCCTACACCGCGGAAATCAGGCACTGGTACAATCCCGCCTTCATGCTGGAGGATCAACGCTTCGCCGCGACACGGCCCGAGGTGCTGGTCTATCAAAGCGAGCCGCTCGCGGCGGACTTGTGCGCGGCCGGGCCGATTACCGCCACGTTGTTCGTGTCCACCAGCGGCACGGATTCCGATTGGATCGTCAAGGTGATCGACGTGTTTCCCGCAGACACGCCCGACCCGGATCCCAATCCACGCCAGGTGAAGATGGGCGGCTACCAACAGCTCGTGCGCGGCGACGTCATCCGCGGAAAGTTCCGCAACAGCCTGGCGGCGCCCGAGCCGTTCGCGCCCGGCAAGATCACCAAAGTGGAATTCGTGCTGCAGGATGTTCTGCACCGCTTCAAACAAGGCCATCGCGTCATGGTGCAGGTACAAAGCACCTGGTTTCCGATGATCGACCGCAATCCCCAGAAGTTCATCGACGTTTTCGCCGCGCAGCCCGGGGATTTTCAAATCGCCACGCAGCGCGTGTACAGCTCGGCGGAGTATCCCAGCCGGGTCACGTTGCGCATTCTGCCCGAGGCCGGCCGGCGGTGAAACCGGCGCCGGAAAAACCTCTTGAAATTCACCAAAGGTTCTGATACATACTGGCACGCGGCGGCCGAGTTTGGAATGCCGCACCGCCGGGCGGCGCAGCGGCTGCTTGCGGCGGCCGCATGATTCATCGCCGGCCATGCTGATCCTTCAACGTCGGGTCGGCATTTCTGCTCTGGCGCCCGATGGGGCTGGGTGGCATCTCATGATTACCGGTTTTCCCGGACATTGCCCTGGGAAAGAAAGCCGTAATCAGGAAAAATCACCAAGCCCCAGCAGGGCGCCATAGAACCACGTCAGGAATACCGCCCCTGCCGGGCTAAATGCGACAAATCCTATCGGTTCCCAAGGCGCTGCCCGTGGGCTGTTACATGCGACCCCGTCGGGGTCAACCCGGCCTGCTAAACGAGGAGAGTGTATACTCAACGTTGTAGTACTCATGTGTGCAAGGAGAATTGAATTCATGCGCGATTTGACCGTTGTCATGCCCTTGACGGCTGCGCCTTATGTGCAATCTCTGCTCGAGGAACTGTCGCAAGCCGCGGTGGTTCGTGAGATCGTGCTGCTGCATCACGGGGTGGAATTGCCGGCGCTGGCAAAAACGGCGGGCCTGCAAGTGGAGGGGCTGCAAGCCGGCCGAACGTTGAATGCGATTTGCGGGCGCGTCAAGACCAGCTATGCCCTGCTCATGCCGCAGCCCGTGGAGATTCAACTCGGCCAGCAGGCGTTGCAGCGGCTGGTGACCGTGGCGGAAAGCACGGGCGCGGGCATGGTCTATGCGGATTTCCATGAGATCAAAAACGGCGAACGCAGCGAGCATCCGCTGAATGATTACCAGCCCGGCAGTGTGCGCGACAATTTCGATTTCGGTGCGCTGCTGTTGTACGACATGAAAGCAGTGCGCGCGAGTTTGAAAAAATACGGCGCGGTGGCCAACGTCGCATATGCCGGCTGGTATGATCTCCGCCTGAAGCTCTCGCTGCGCGCGCCGCTGTTTCACCTGCAGGAATATCTCTACACCAAGGTCGAAGCCGACGTGCGGCACAGCGGCGAGAAGCTGTTCGACTATGTCGATCCGCGCAATCAAGCCGTGCAACTGGAAATGGAAAAAGTGGCGACGCAGCATCTCAAGCGCCTCGGCGCCTATCTCGCCCCGCGCTTCAAGAAAGTGCCCAAACCGGCCGCGGCCTTTCCGGTGAAAGCGAGCGTCATCATTCCGGTGCGCAACCGTGCGCGCACGATTGCCGACGCAGTGCACAGCGCGCTCAGCCAGCAAACCGATTTCCCCTTCAACGTGATCGTGGTCGACAATCACTCCAGTGACGGCACCACCGCGAAGCTGCAGAGCCTGGCAGCGCAACATGCCGGTTTGCGGCACTTGATTCCCGGCCGCCGCGACCTGGGCATCGGCGGCTGCTGGAACGCAGCGATTCAATCCGAGCACTGCGGCCGCTACGCCGTGCAGCTCGATTCCGATGACATCTACAGCGGCCCCGATACGCTGCAGCGCATCGTGGAGGAATTTCAGCGCGGCGATTACGCCATGGTCATCGGCTCCTACCGCCTGGTCAACATGAACCTCGAGGAAATTCCGCCGGGCCTGATCGACCATCGCGAGTGGACGCCGGCCAACGGCCGCAACAACGCGCTGCGCATCAACGGCCTGGGCGCGCCGCGCGCCTTTGACACGGCTTTGCTGCGCGCGCTGCCCCTGCCCAACGTCAGCTATGGCGAGGACTATGCCGTGGCGCTGCGCCTCTCCCGCGAGTATCAAATCGGGCGCATTTACGATTGTGTTTACCTCTGCCGCCGCTGGGAAGGTAATACCGACGCGGCGCTGCCCATCGACAAGATCAACCGCAACGATTATTACAAAGACAAGATCCGCACGATCGAGCTGCTCGCGCGGCAACGCCTGAATCGCCGCCGCCGTTGAGGCGCAGCGGCGCCTCGTCCTCATCGGCTGCGGATTCCGCCACCGCGCAACCAAGCGCATGATTCCGTCGCCAAATCCGGGAGTCGAAGTTTGTTGTCACCTCGTTATTTTGCGGAATATGGGCCGGCCAAGAATTCACCGACGCTGGCCCGGCTGGCGCTGGATCTGCTGGCCCAACAACAAGCGGCCTGGCCGCAACTCCGCGAAGGCTATCGCGCCCTTGCCAGCGTGCAAGTGCGCGAGTTGGACAATCACGAGTATGCCGTGCGGCTGCAGTTCAATCCCCTGCGCGTGGTGAGCAGCGGCGCCAAGGTCGATCCCCGCTCCATTCAAGCGCGGCCCTGCTTTCTCTGCGTGGAAAATCTGCCGCCGCCGCAACAGGGCATTCTGTATCGCGAAGAATTTCTGGTGTTGTGCAACCCCGCGCCGATTTTCTCGCAGCATTACACCATTTCCCACCTGCAGCATCAGCCGCAGGCGCTCGCCGGCCACGTCGAGACGCTGCTGCGGCTCGCCCGCGATTTCAGCCCGTATTTCACCGTGTTCTACAACGGCCCGAAATGCGGCGCCTCGGCGCCGGATCATTTGCATTTTCAGGCCTGCCCGCGGCGGGTGATTCCCGCGGAAACGCAGATGTATGAACCCGCCCGGCGTTTGCTGATGAAAAGCCTGCTGGGCGTCTCGCTGCACAAACTGCAGGGCTTGGGCCGCGAAGTGCTGCTGCTCACCGGCTTCGAAGCCGCGGCGCTGGCAACCGTGTGGCGCCGCACGCTGGCGGCGATGCAGGCCGTGCTGCCGATCGATCATGAGCCCATGCTGAACGCCATCTGTTTCTATGAAGATGAACTCTATCACGTTCTCCTCTTTCCGCGGCACAAGCACCGGCCGGAGGTCTTCTTTCGCGAAGGCGAAGATAGAATCCTGATCAGCCCGGCCGCGGTGGACATGGGCGGGCTGATCGTCACGCCCATCGAGAAGGACTTCCGGCAGGTCGAGGCCGCGCTGGTGGCGGATATCTATCGCGAAGTCTCCATTCCACCGGAAGTCACCCATCAAATCCTGGCACGCATATGATTGCAAGCGAACCACGTCTCAAAGTCGGTGTGCTCGATCACCGGCAGCAAGTGCGCGGCACCTTCAACGGCGGCTTTGCCCTGCCGGACGGCCGGCAATGCCACGGCGCGTTTACGGCAGTTGTGGCAAACGGCGCCGTCGTCCTGAAGAACGGCAGCGGCGAGACCTGGCTGAGCGCGCCGGCTATTCACTGCCGCAGTGTTGCCGCCGCCACCTTCACGCTGCAGGAAGTCGTCATCGGCATTGCTTTTCATTGGGAACGCAAGGAAGACCAGACTTTTGCGGGTGATCTGCTGCTGCTGGCGCGGGAGGAGGGCACGCTGGCGGCGATCAATGCGATCGCGGTGGAAGATTATCTCGCCAGCGTGATTTCTTCGGAGATGAGCGCCACCGCGCCGGTGGAATTGCTGCGCAGCCATGCCATCACCTCGCGCAGTTGGCTGGTGGCGATGCTGGAACGCGAACAACGGGAACAGCGGCGCGGCCGGCCTTCACAACGCACGCTGGCCCGGCCGGGCGAGCTGATCCGCTGGTACGATCGCGAAGATCATGATCTCTACGACGTGTGCGCCGATGATCATTGCCAGCGCTATCAGGGCGTAACCAAGATCATCGCACCGGCGGCGGCCGCGGCCGTGCAAGCGACGCGCGGCGTTTTCCTAGTCTATGCGCACGAAATCTGCGATGCGCGTTTTTCCAAGGCCTGCGGCGGCTTGAGCGAGAACTTCGAAAATGCCTGGGAGAATACGCCGGTACCTTATCTGCAGTGCCTCGCGGATGCGCGGCAGCCGCACGCGCCGCTGCGCAGCGAGGCCGAAGCGGAACAATGGATTCTCTCCCAACCAGACGCCTTTTGCAACACCACCGACGGCAGGATTCTGCAACAAATCCTGCCGTCGTTCGATCAGGAGACCACGGATTTCTTTCGCTGGCAGGTGAGTTATGCGCGCGAACAACTCGAGGAGATTCTGCACCGCAAATCAGGGATGCGCTTCGGCGCGCTGCGCGATCTGGTGCCGGTGCAGCGCGGTCCCTCCGGCCGGCTGGTGAAATTGAAGATCGTGGGCAGCGAGCAAACGCTGATCGTGGGCAAGGAGCTGGAGATTCGGCGCTGGCTGTCCCCTAGTCATCTCTACAGCTCGGCATTCGTTGTCAAGACCGAGCGCGATGGCCGCGGCCTGCCGGTGCGCTTCACGCTGCACGGCGCGGGATGGGGACACGGGGTGGGTTTTTGCCAGATTGGCGCGGCGGTCATGGCGATTGCAGGCTATGGCGCGGAAGAAATCGTGCGGCACTATTTTCGCGGCGCAGAGCTTCAGAAACTCTATTGAGGCGCGCGGCCCGCCTCAGTAAGCCGTGAGGTTTCGCGCCGGCCAAGTTCCTCCCGGGCCTCCACTTTCCCCCCAACTCACCATTCACCCAGAGCATCATTTCCCAGCGGACATGAATCAAATCCACTGGGAGATGCTGCCCGCGGTCTGCGCTGGGTCTGCGGCTCTCATTTGAGCGGCGTCAGCGTGAGCAGGATTACATCATGTGATTCCACGCGGCCGGCAAAAGGCCGGTCGGTTTTGCCGCGACTCTTCTTGCCCCACAAATCGCGAATGGCATAAGTCGTCCTGGTGAAATCGAGGGCGCGTTCGGAGAAATCATCCGTGATCGCATGCTGCTTCCAGGCAAAGGAAACCTCCTGCGCCGCGTGACCGCGATTCAGGAAGCACACCGCCCAGGCGCCGTGCGCCAGCGGCTTGAACCAAATCTCCACGCTGTCGCGGCTCGAGTATTTGAAGCCCTGAATGCCGAGCGAGTCTTGATTGACCGCAATGGCTTCGCGGTTCGTGAGAATGGCAACGGTTTCCGGCGTCATATTGCGCAAATCATTGCCGGCCATCAGCGGCGCGGCCAGCATACACCACAGCGAGAAATGGGCGCGATCTTCATTCACGGCCATGCCGTTGCCCACTTCCATCATATCGGGATCATTCCAATGACCCGGCCCGGCGTGCATGCGCAGCCCGTCCTGCATGTCGAGAATGTAAGTGATGCCCCAGGATTTCCACGTGCCGTGGTCAACGAGACAGTCGAAGCAGTCGGTGATGTCGCCGGTGGTGCGCCACAGATGGCCGATGTTCTTGCCCCATTCCCACGGCTTGTTGCTGCCCCATTCACACAGACTGAAGACGATCGGGCGGCCGGCGGCGTACAGCGCCTGGCGCATGGTCAAATAGGCGCCTTCGGCATTGAGGGCTTCGGTGTTGCACCAATCATACTTCAAGTAATCCACGCCCCACTTGGCGTATTGCATTGCGTCCTGGAATTCATAGCCGCGGCTGCCCGGCCGGCCGGCGCAAGTTTTCCAGCCGGCATCGGAGTAAATGCCGAACTTCAGGCCTTTCGCATGCACGTAGTCCGCGAGCGCCTTCATGCCGGAAGGAAAGCGCTCCGGGTGCGGCTGAATGAAACCCAGGCTGTCGCGCTCGCCGTGCCAGCAATCATCGATGACGACGTACTGATAGCCCGCCGCCTGCATGCCGCTGCTCACCATCGCCTCGGCGGTTTCGCGAATGAGCTTTTCCGTGACGTCACAACCGAACTTGTTCCAACTGTTCCAGCCCATCGGCGGCGTCCGCGCCAGGCCTTCGAATTTCTGTGCCCAGGCAGAGGCCGCGGCCAGCACGACGAGGAGGAGAGCTGTTCTTTTCATGGACCAACTCCTTTCGGGATCGGCTCGAATATGCTCGAGCAGGAAACACGAAAAAATTCCGCCGGCTTGCCAGGCCGGCAAGCTGTGGCAAAACTCTGCGACGCCGGCGGTTGCTCATCGTGGCGGCAGCAGTTGCAGGGCGGTGATTGCCGCGCTCAGTTGGCCGGCGATCTTCTCATGCGAGGCAACACTGGGATGGCCGTTGGCCACGTATCCGCCCGCGAAATGATCGAACTGGGCGAAATGAACCTCCTGCCGGCCCGCCGCCTGTTCTTCCGCCACCACCTGCCGCACATTCGCGCGCATCCACTCGGGATGCGCCGCCGTGGCCAGCAGCACCACGCCCGGATAAACCTGGCGCAGCCGCGCCAGCAGCGCATGATAGCGCTGCCGGTATAGCAGCGAGTTTTCCGGTGAGACGTTGCCCTCCTTGTCCTTCAATCCGGAATAATCATTCAACCCCAGACAAATGACCACGAGATGGGGACGCCACTGCTGAAAGTCCCATTTCGGTTCGGAAGCGTCCATCAGCGCGCGGTCGAAACGATCGGGCAGATTGAGGCTGCGGTCGCCGGTCCAGTCGCACACCAGGCCGATGCCGGAACGGGCGGTCACGTGATATTGCGCCTGAAAATGCCGGGTGATGAGCCACGCAAATCCCATGTCGATGTTGGTCACCGGAAAAGTCTCTTCCCACGGCATGCTCGCCACCGTTGCTTCATTGCCCTCGGCGACGGTAAACGAGTCGCCCAGGAATTCGATTTTGATGGCGGGTTTCGGTGGCGGCGGCAGCAGCTCTGCGCCGGGATCGAGCAGCAGCCCGGCAAACGAAAAGACTCTGTTTTGGACGCAATTGCGCTTGGTCAGGCGCAGCGTGTGGCGGGTGTTGGCAAGGCCCTGCGCCAACAGGTAATCTGCCTCTGCGCTTTGGTCGCCGCGAAAAACGCGCTGCCATGCGCCATCAAGGTAGACGTTGTAGTAGTGCTCGCCGTCAGTCATGCGCACGCCGATGCGGGTGCCGGTGAACTCGGCGTAGATCTGCACGCCCGGCCAGGAATGCCGGGGATGCCGGGCATCGCTCAAATCCCATCTGCCGAAAAGCTGCAGGTGGGGATGATTGGCCGGAATGAAATTCAAAGCGGAAAGCGTATCGCGCTGGCCGACAGAGAACGACAAGACGACTTGCGACAAAAGCAGCAGCCAGTTCATCTGGATCTCACGAGTTGGACGGAATGAATTGCGGTGCGGCAAACGCAATGGTGTTGCCGCGGGCTTGAACGGCATGGCCGCGCCGGCCTCACTCCCAATGTCACTGACTTATGCGGCAGAATGCGTCCCAACCTTGGCTGGACCAAGGTTGGGCGATCGTTTGTGCTGCGGGGAGTCACCGATGGCATTCCACGGCTCAGCCGTGAAAGACTTCGCCGAAAGGTCCGCGGTATTGGGCCTCACTCCGCCACGGCGCCGCGCCGCGCCGTCAACTCGGATTCGATCTGCCGCATGGTCTGCTCATCCAGTTTGTAGAACAGGATCAAGACAATCGCCACCACGCCGGCCACCGCTGGGATCACGCTCATCAGCGCTTTCAAGCCGAACAGCACCTCGGCATTCTGGGCGATATTGGCCTGAAAACCGAAGGCCGAGAGCAGCACGCCTGCGACAAAAGTGCCGATCGCCCAGCCGAACTTTTGCGACATGGTGGAGGCCGAAAACACCAGTCCGGTGGCGCGACGGTGGGTTTTCCATTCGGAATAATCCGCCGCATCGGCATACATCGCCCAAATCAACGGTGACAGCGGGCCGCCGGCAAAGGAGCCGATGATCTGCAGGATGAACATGGGAAGGATATGGTGCGGCTGCAGCACGAAGAACGCCGCCGTGCACACCGTGGCGGTGATGAAAAGCATCAGGAAAGCGCGCTTCTTCCCCACTTTTTGGGCAAAGAAGTTGGTGAAGATGACGCCGAGAATCGCCAGCCACTGGCCGATGGCATTGAAGGCCGAAGTGAGCGCAATGAAGCCGAAGGTGTAGGTTTTGCCGAAGAGCGTCAGTTGTTGGTCACCGACGTAGTACTTGAAATAATGCGCGGTCACGCTCATGCGGGTGGCGACGAAGAGAATGAACAGCAGCGTGGTGAAGAGCAGCAGCACCCAGGGCTTGTTGGCGATGAGATCCTTCAGGTCCTGCGCGATCGATGATTTCTGCGTCTTGGGCGGCTGCACGCGCTCGCGCGTGGAGAGAAACGTGATCAGAAAAAAGACGATGGCCGCCGCGCCAAACACCATCATCGTCACTTGCCAGCCGCGCGCATAGTCACCCTTGCCGAAATACTCGGTCAACGGCAGCGCAAAAGCGGAGACAATCGTGCCGCTGAGATAGGCAAAGACGTATTTGTAGGAGGAGACACTGGTGCGCTCGATGGGATCCGGCGTGATCACGCCCAACAGCGAGGAATAGGGAATGTTGATGGCGGTGTACAGCATCATCAGGAGAATGAACGTGACGTAAGCGTAGATCAGCTTTCCGGTCGGGCTGAAATCCGGTGTCGAAAACGTCAACACGCCCACCACCGCGAGCGGCACCGCCATCCACAACAGATAAGGCCGGAACTTGCCCCAGCGGGTGTTGGTGCGGTCCGCCACCATTCCCATCATCGGATCATTGACGCCATCCCACAACCGGCTGAGCAGAATCATGGTGCCGGCGGCCGCGGCGGTGAGGCCGAACACATCGGTGTAAAAGTAGAGTAGATAGGCGGAGATCGTTTGCCAATACAACACCGAGGCCAAATCCCCAAAACCATAGCCGATCTTTTCCCGCACGGAAAGCTTCATTCGTTCATTGCTCACGGGGTTCTCCTCCGGTTGAGTCGCGCTGTGAAGTACCACAACATTGAGTCACTTCTTCAATCTGTCATGCCGGGGAATTTTGCGAGAAACTTGACGCGAGACTTGCCTCTTCACCGGATGCTTGCTACACGGCGTCGCGGCAAGTGCCGCAGGATTTGCGCTCTCCTGAGCTCGATTGCAACGGCCGTCCGCTCAGCGCAGCACGAGCATCTTCATCGAATCCTGCCAGGCGCGGCCGTTGGCGTGCAGGCGCAGGCGGGCGAGATAAACGCCGCTGGCGACCCGATTCCCGGCATCCGTCTCCGCGTTCCACGTCGTGGTGTAATATCCCGCGGGCAGCAGCGATTGCTGCAGCCGGCGAATCAACTGGCCGGCGGCATTGTAGATGCCGAGGTCGACCTCACCCGGCGCCGGCAAGGCATAGGCAATCTGGGTGGAAGGGTTGAACGGATTCGGGTAGTTCTGCTGTAAACCAAAGCCGCGCGGCAGCGCGCCTTCTTGCGGTTCTGCCACACTGGTGGGATTGGGCTTGCCGGTGGGCGAAAGCAAGGCTTCGATCGCGCCGGCGAGGTAAACCAGTGGCGCGTTCCAGTTGATGGCGTTTTCATTCGAGGCATAGCTGCACACGTTGTCGACGTACGCGCGCGCCCGCTCGCTGCCGAGATAGCCGGAGCAATTGCCGCCATCGTCACTGCGCGCATTGGCGTTGGGTCCGCCCGCCAGCAAACCGGGAACCGGCTCAACGATGCCGTCCGCCTGTGACTGGCGATGGTGCGGATGCAGGGGAGATTTCTCGCCCAATCCGGTTACGAAACAATAGCCGGTGGCATTGCGGCCCAGCAGGTAATCGAGGTTGTGTATGGCTGCCTCCAGATACGTGGCCTCGCCGGTGAGGCGGTAAGCTTGCACCAGCGCCATGCCCTGATTGGCGGCAACGCCGTTGCTGCCCCACACAAAATCGCCGTTCGCGATGCCCATCGCAACGCGATAAGCGGAAGCGTTGGCAGCGGTGCGCAAGCTGCCGGCGAGATTCAACAAGACAGTTTTGACCGCGGTGGTGTCAAGCGCAGGGCCGAGGTGGGCACGGTGAAAGGCCAGCGAATACACGCCCAGCGTGTTGACCGAGGGCCACGCGGGCACGCCAAACGGTCCCACCAGCGGATTGGCGGCCGCCAGAAAGCTGTCGGCTTTGGTGGTGATGAACAACTCTGCGGCGGCCCAGCGCAGTTCGTCGGTGGCGCTGCCATCGCCATACTCGCCGGTGGTGATGTCGGGATCATACGCCGCGTTGAGGGCGCGTTGATCGTAGCGCACGTTGGGATTCCGGCGTGCCCAGCGCCAGGCGGCCAGGCCGGCCTCCAGACAGGTTTGCGCGAAGCCCGGCATCTCGGCATTGAACCCGGCGAAGATGCGGCTGGCCTGCGCCATCACCGCGGCAAAATCGAGCGTGGCGGCGGTGCTCTTCTGCACGACGTAGCGCCGCGCCGTGTCTTGCTGCGGCATGACGAAGCCGCTGAAGTTGGCGGTGGTGAGCTTGTGATAGACGCCGCCATCATTGGGATCCTGCATGGTCAGCATCCAGGTGAGATTCCACAGCGCCTCGTCGAGAAGGTCAGGCAAGTTGTTGCCGCTCTCTGGAATGTTGACCGCCAGTTCGCGGAAATACGCGGGAAATTGTTCGAAGGCCGCCAGCAGCGTGTAGGTGGTGATGCCGGAGTTGACGATGTACTTGTTGTAATCGCCCGCGTCATACCAGCCTTTGGGCGAGGCGATGATGGTATTGACCGGCCGCGCGGTGCTGGCGGTCGAAGCATGCACCCACACTTGCGTGTCCGGATGGCCGGCCGGCCGTTTCCATTTTCCGGCAAAGGGATCGACCAGTGCCGTCGAGGCGCGCAGAAAATAGTATGACTTCAATGCCATGACGGTTACGGTTTGATGAACATAATTGCCGATGGTGAAAGGATGCGAGATTCCCAAACCCGGCACCACGAGGGTGTATTCTCCCGGCTGCTGCAACGGGGTGAAGTCGATCAACTTCACCGTCTCGCCGGAATGCGGCCAGAGACGCGCTGCGCCCAGCGTGCCGGTGAGCAGAGTATCGGCTTGGTCGCGCGTGGTCACGTAGAACACGTTGCCCGCCGCAGCCACGGCAACGGCGAATTTCGGGCCGGCGGGATGGAAGCCGATTTGATTCAAACGAATGGCATCCTGCCCGGCAGCCGTGGCCGTAACGAACAGGAGCAGCAGCAGCAGGCGAGCATGGAGCATTTTGCAGAACATGTTTTCTTCTCCAACGTTGGGGCGTTACGGCACGGCCGCTCAATCGCTCGGCGGCCAGGCAGATTCATAGGCGGCAATGAGACGATCCATCAATTGATTGGTTTCTTCGTTGACAACTTTGCGGGCCGGCACGGCATCAAACCAGGCCAGGATCTCGCGCGCGCCGGCGGCGAAGGAAATAGTGGCGCGAAAGTCAGGCACCACGCGCTTGATTTTGGAATTGTCGAAGATCATGCTGTGGGCTTTGTCGCCGAGCAGGCTGGCGCCCCACTCCGGGGCATAAGCGGCGATCAGCTCGGAAGGCACATGCACGAGACGCGGAGACACGCCCGCGGCCTGGCCGACGATCTCGAAAATCTGATTCCAGGTGAGAATCTCATCGGAGGTGAGGTGGAACACTTCGCCAATTGCATGCGGGTTGCCGAGCAGCCCGACGAATCCCCGCGCAAAATCGCGATGATGGGTCAACGCCCACAGGGAAGTGCCGTCACCGTGCACGATGACTTTGCGGCCGGTGCGCATGCGATCGACCACGGTGTACTGGCCGTGCATGGGCAGCAGCGTGCAATCATATGTGTGGGAGGGCCGCACGATCGTGACGGGAAAATTCTCCTCCTGCTGCGCGCGGCGCAGCCGTTCTTCGCAGGCGATCTTGTTGCGGGAATAAGCCCAGTAAGGATTGTGCAGCGGCGTGGATTCGGTGACGGGCAGCAGCGCCGGCGGGGTTTGATAGACCGAGGCCGAGCTGATGAAGACATATTGCGCGGTGCGGCCGCGAAACAATTCCAAATCCACTTCGAGGTGTTCGGGCGTGAACGCGATCCACTCCACCACCGCGTCGAAAACCCTGCCGGCCAGCGCCTGACGCACCGCAGCGCCATTGCGCATGTCGGCCTGCAGCACTTCCGCCGCGGCGGGCAGGCGGCGTTCGCTGCGGCCGCGATTGAGCACACTGAGCTCGAGGCCGCGCTCCACCGCAAGCTGCGCGCAAGCCGAGCTGATCACACCGGTGCCGCCAATGAACAAGACTCGCAAGCCGGCCTCCTCCTCTTTGGAATTTCCGCTGCGGGATCAATCTTCCAGCTTGTCGTACCAAGTATGCTTCAAGATCAAGCTGGTGGTGATCAGGACAATTGTGTCGTAAAGCACGAACATCTTCTCCTGGATGACTAGGCAAATGGGAAGCGCGACCAGGCTGGTTTGCCAGATGATGCCGATCACGACGTTGAACATGTCGCGTTTGAAATTGCGGTTTGCTTTGAAATCGGGATGCTCCGCCACCACCAGCTCATGCACCGGTTTCCAGAAGCCCCAGGGCCGGACTTGTTTGTAGAAGCTTTTGAGCACTTCCATGTCGTCGGGCTGGGTGGCAAAAGTCGCGATGAAGCAACCGGCCAGCGAGGCGGCAAAGATGAGGGGGAATTGATAGATGGTCGGCGACAGCGGCGCCACCAGCGGCGTGATCAGCGAGGCCGCGATGCCGGTCAGCATTCCCCAGAAATAGCCATAGCCATTGAAGCGCCACCAATACCATTTGAGCACATTGGCCGCGGTGTAACCGCCCCACAGCGCATTCACGATCCACTGCGTCACCGAGTTGATCGATTCCACGAAGAAGCCGAAGCTGACGCCCACCACCACCACGCCGAACGAGCACAGGTAACTCATGCGAATGAGGGTCTTGGAATCGGCGTTGGGATTGATGAAACGCTTGTAGATGTCATTGACGAGATAGGCGGGCGCGGCATTGACCGTGGCCGCAAAGGTCGACATGAACGCCGCCAGCAGCCCGGCCATCAGAATGCCGAGCAGGCCGATGGGCACGAAGTTTCCCAGTGCGTAGGGCAGGATCAGCTCGAAGTCGAGGTCTGCGCCCATGCCGCGCAATTGCGGCATGAAATAGGCGAGCGCCAGCACGGTCAGGCCGGCAATCAACATGTAGCGCGGAAAGAACAACACCACCGAAACAAACGCGTTCATCTTGGCTGCTTCCTTCGGCGAGCGCGTCGAGAGAATGCGTTGCATGTCATAGTTGGGCGCCGGCCCGGCCATGCTCACCAGCGTGCCTTTGAACACCATCATGCCCCAAAAGATCGCAAACAGCGAATAGCCGTCCGCCGCGATTTTCGCATTCACCGAATCCAGAATGCCGCTCCAATCCAGGTTGAGATGCCAGCCGAAGAAGATGCTCTTCCAGCCGGCGGGCAGCACGTTGTTGAGCATCGCGGGATCCACTTGGTTGATGGCAATCACGCCGACGGCGAGCGAGGCGATGACCATGATGCAGAACTGCGCCAGTTCGGTGAGCACCACGCTGAACATGCCGCCCTTGATGACATATATCGTGGTGATGCTCATCAGAATCACGGCATAGGTGTCGGGCGAAAGCTGCCAGGGCAGAAAGGTGGCGGCAAACTTGCCGATGCCCTTGAAATCATAGGCGAGAAAGCCGATCACGCTCACCATGGCAAACACCACGATGATGATGTGGCTCAGGGTGGCGCCCCTGCCCGTGCCGAAGCGCGTCTTCAGCCATTCGGCGCCGGTCATGGCATTCGAACGCCGCAGCCAGGTGGAGAGAAAAACCATCAGAAAGATTTGATTGAAAACGGGCCAGAGCCAGGGAATGAAGACGCCCTTCAAGCCATAAACGAAAGTGACGTAGACCAGCCACATGGTGCCGGTCACATCGAACATGCCCGAGGCGTCGGAAACGCCCAGCACGTACCACGGCAGCACGTTGCCGCCGAGAAAATAGGACTTGAGGTCGCGCGTCGCCCGTTTCGCCACCCAAAAACCGATGAGCAGGGTCAGCGTGAGGTACAAGAAGATGATGCTGATATCGATCCAATGCAACTGCATGCGCTCTCCCTTCCGGTTGACAGCATCTGATTGGCGGATGCCGGCTTAGCGCCGGCGCGTCACCACGACGGCCAGATCCTTCACAAACGAGGGCACCGGCAGCGCCAGCGTGCCTTCGGCCTCGGCTTCCATTGCGATCGGCTTTCCCAGGAAGGCGCCGGTTTGGGGATCATACCACGCCACGGTGTAACGGCCGGGCGGGAGCTCGGGAATGATTTGCGTGAACACGCCCAAAGCGCCGGGCTGCTTGCCCTCCTGCACCAGCGACCATTGATAGTCCATGTTCTTGAACCACAGGGCGCAGTGCTCGCCGCTGTAGATGATCCGCACCAGGCAGGCGGCCTGCTCCTCGGGCTGGGCCGTGAGCCGGCCCGCCGCCAGCGTCTTGAACACGAGATGCTGCTGGTCGATTGGCAGCGCCTGCGCGAAACGTGACAGGCTCGCAAACTCGCGCCAGAGATCGTGGGGATCGATGTAATTGTCCCACCACCAGGTCAATGGAATGATCGGCGTTTCGCTGAACCAACCCGACCAGATGCCGTTGTGCAATCCGATGTGCTGCGGATCAACCGCAAAGGTACGATCGGCGCCGCGGAACTCGACGCCAAACTCGCCCAGCACCACCGGCTTGTGATAGTATTCGATCGTCGCCTCGTGCAAATCGATGAAGTGCGGCGCGACGTTGACCGAATTGTAATCATGAAACATGACGTAATCCAGCGCCGGCGACTTGAACGCGTCCACCAATTTCTCCGGATAGGAACGCGTCGAGCTGCTCGACACCAGGCGGTCGTGCACGTCGATCGCCTGGACGTACTCGGCCATTTCCACATGCCAGCGATTCACCGGAATGGACTGGCCCGCCATCAGATCCGCTTCATTGTAGAATTCCCAGGTGGCGAGACGCGAGCTGTGGCCAAAACGTGAAACCAGGTATTTGTATTTGCGCTTGAAGAATTCCCGCGCTGCCGTATTGGTGAAGAGTTCGGCATCCGTGGCGCACGGACCGCCGTTGGCTTGATTGTAGGGATTTTCCAGCCAGCGATTTTCCTTGAAGAAACCCAGGCCTTTGCGGGCAATGCCGTGGTAGTCCATGCAGAGAATGAGGTAGATGCCATACTTGTCTGCCAGCGCCAACAGCATGTCGAGACGCCGCGCTGAGTCCAGATTGTAGCGGCCCAATCCGGTTTCCTTCCACTCGAAGGAAAGATGCCAGGGGCACATCCAGATGCGGGTGAGGTTGAGGCCGGCCGCCTGCATTTTCTTGAAGTAGTATTCGTAGTCATCCGCCCAGCAGACATTGAGGCCGAGGCCGCGAAACGGCTCGCCGTTTTCGAGTTCGAAAATCCCCAACTGCGGCGCGCGCCGCAGGCCTCCCCGCTTTCCGGGATTGGCCTTGACCATCACTTCAAACGGCGCCTCGGATTTGCCGTTGATCCGAACGCGGAAGCGATGCAGGCCCGCTTGCTTGGGCGCAAAGCGCGCTTCCCACTGCTCCAAACCCTCGGCGTTTTGGCCGTCATAGAAAAAGGAGAGTGTGCGGCGCGTAAAGTCGGGCTGCTGCATCAGCAATTCCACCCGATTCGTCTCCAAGTCAAAGGGATTGGCGAAGCCCAGGTTCTCCTCGAAGCGAAAGCGGAGCGTTTCATATTGCCGCCCCTCGGTGGGCCGGTCGATCAATCCCACCGCGCCGAGATCAACAACGCCGCCCAGCAACACCGCGGCAATTCCCGTGAACAACCTCGCTCTGAAGTTTTGCATGATGGTTTTTCCTTAATCATTCAATCCATTGCGCGTGATAACGCCGGCATACCACTGCGCCGAGGCCTTCGGAAAACGGCGGCCGGTGGCATAATCCACATAGTGCAGCCCGAAACGCTTGGAATAGCCCTCCGCCCATTCGAAATTGTCCATGAACGACCAGGCAAAATAGCCGCGCAGATCGACCTGCGCGCTCAGGGCTTCGTGCGCCGCCGTGAGATAGGCGCTGAGAAATTCGATGCGGCCGGTGTCGTGCACTTCGCCGTTGGCCGCGACGTCCGCTTGGGCGCAGCCGTTCTCGGTGACGTAGATGGCCGGGGAATCATACCGATCACGGATCCACAGCAGCAGCTTGCGAAAGCCCCACGGCACGATGTTCCACTGCATTTCCGTTTTTTGCCAGGCGGGATCCGAGCTGAGCACCACGCCCTGATCCTCCGCCATGCCGCTGTTGTCGTGCGCGGCGCGCGCAGCGGCGGGAGTGGCGGCGTCCGCGGCATACATGGTGGAGTAGTGATTCAAGCCGAAGAAATCCGAGGAGCCTTTCAGCAGCTCTTGCTCTTCGTCGGTGAAATGGGGCAGCCGGTCGCCCAGGCGCTGGCGCATCACCGCCGGGTAATCGCCGCGAAAAACGGGATCAGCGAACCACCCCAGGAAAAACTCCACTGCCCGTTGTGCCGCCTGCCGGTCGGCCTCGCTGTCAGTGAGTGGCTCGCGCCAGTCACAGTTGTTGGTGAGAGCAATCACGCCCTGTTGCGCGGGTTGAAACTCGGTGCGATACTTTGCCACGGCCAGGGCATGCGCCCGCAAGAGGTGGTGGCCGGCGCGATAAGGCTCATCGCGGGAAACACGGCCCGGCGCATGCACGCCCAGGCCGTGGCCGAGCACCGCGCTGCACCACGGCTCGTTGAGCGTGAGCCAATGCTTGACGCGGTCGCCGAACGCGGCAAAACAAATCGCGGCGTAGTCGGCAAAGAACGTGGCGATTCGGGGATTCAACCAGCCGTCGTGTTCCGTTTGCAGGGCCAGCGGCAAATCCCAATGATAGAGCGTAATCCACGGCGTGATGTTGTGGGCGAGCAGCGTGTCGATGAGTTCGGAATAAAAGCGAATGCCTTCGGCATTGGGCTGGCCGGTGCCGCTGGGTTGAATGCGCGGCCAGGACAGCGAGAAGCGATAGGCCGGCAGCCCCATTTCGGCCATCAATTTGATATCGTCTTTGCAGCGATGATAATGGTCACAGGCAACCTCGCCGGTTTCATTGCGGTGAATTTTGCCGGGCGTACGGCAGAAGGCGTCCCAAATCGAGAGGCCTTTGCCGCCCGTGAGCCAGGCGCCTTCGATCTGATAGCTCGAAGTCGCGGCGCCCCAGACAAAACCAGGTGGGAATGTTTTCATGAAAGAAGCTTTCTGGCTGAGCAGCCGTTGGAAATGTGGCCGGGCGGCGGCCGCGCAGGCGTGATCACGCTGCCGCCGGCCGCAGCCCACGTTGGCAAAGTGTCAAGCGCACAACTCCTACTGCAACATTAAGCACGCGGGCAGCGCCCTTGGAACTGACAAAGTTCATTGCCTGCAGCCCTGAAAAGGCGGTATTGCTGACGTGCCTCTCTGGCGCCCCCTGGGGCCAGGTGTTATCTCATGACCACCGATTTTCCAGGGCGTCGCCCTTCGCTTCTACATTTCGCCCCGTGTCACTCAGGAAGAGTCTTTTCCAGCAACTGATGAGTCGTAGCAATCTCAACGACTGTGCAGTATGCTGAAAAGGATGCTGCCAGCATGACAATCCAGGGAGCGTGAGGATCGACGCAACAGTGTCAAGCTGGTCTGTCCAAGAGTACTCCAACCTTGGCTGAGCCGAGGTTTCCAAAATTTCGAGTTTCGTGGAAACTCTGAGGGCCTTGAGGCAACGGCCAAGCCGTTGCAGGAACAATTTCTCAAAGGCTTGCCCTTTCGGACAGACACGAACTACGGCACGACCATTCAGGAAATCTCCGAATTGCTTTTCAAATATGCCAGCAGTTCGTCGGCCTGCGTGAAAGCGATGCCGGTATGGGTGTCGGCCGCGCCGTAGTAGATCGCAATCCGGCCGGTGGCGGCATCGACCAGGGTCGCGCACGGAAACACGACATTGGGCACGAAGCCGCTGACTTCGTAGTCTTTTTCCGGCGTGAGAATGTAATCTCTGGTGCGATAGAGCACGCGGCTGGGTTCGTCGCGAGCAAGCAGCGCCGCGCCCATGCTGTACACGAAGCCATTGCAAGTGGTGGTGACGCCGTGATAGAAGAGCAACCAGCCTTCTTTGGTTTCGATCGGCACCGGTCCGGCGCCGATCTTGGTCGCCTGCCACCAGTTCCGGCCACCGCTGGACATCACGTGGCGATGCTTGCCCCAATAGATCAGGTCCGGGCTGTAGCTGAGCACGATGTCGCCAAAGGGGGTGTGGCCGCTGTCGCTCGGCCGGCTGAGCATGACATACAGGCCGTTGATCTTGCGCGGGAACAGCACGCCGTTGCGATTGAAGGGCATGGTGGGATTTTCCATGCGGATGAAGGTTTTGAAATCGCGCGTCATTCCCAAACCGATGGAAGGGCCGGGGAAATCATCGCACCAGGTAATGTAGTAAACGTCGTCGATCTTGACCAGGCGCGGGTCGTAGGCGTAACTGGTGGGCGCGGGATTTCCCTGCTCATCCACCCAGAGAATCGCTTCCGGCTCCAGCTTCCAGTTGACGGCATCCGGGCTGCGGCCGAAATGCAGCAGCGGCCGGCTGTTGCGGTGATCGATGCGGAAGACGCCGACAAACGCGTCCTGATAGGGAATCACCGCGCTGTTGAACGCGCGCGCGCCGTTGGGAATGGGATTCCAACTGATGATGGGATTCTTGCTGTAACGCCACACCACCTCCCGCAAGCCTTTTGGTTTGTCCTCCCAGGGCAGATTGGGCAATCCCGGACCCTGAATCAATGCGCTCATAATCGTCTCCCTTTGGGTTTGAAGAAGTTCCTCCTCAAAACAGCACAATACCGAAGTAATTCGCGTTCGCCCGAAAATGCTCCACCCTCGACAGAGCCGAGGTTTCCAAAACTTCGAGCACCGTGGAAACGCCGAGGTTTCTGATGCAACGGCCAAGCCGTTGCAAGAGCAACCTCATTCAAAAGGCTGCGATTTCGGACGGGCACTAGGCCATGAGGCGCTCAGAGTCAGAATATGATTCTGAAAGATTCTTGACCACAAAGCAACCGCTTGCACCGCGGAGCCGCGGAGAGCGCAGAGTTTTGAAATCAAGATAGTCCTTCGCCGCGTTCTTCGCGGTGAGCCTTTGATGTGAATGACATGGCAGTGTGCCCAAATCTTCACAAGATCCTTACTGGATGACAACTGGATGACAATGGTGGTGGATACCTCGTGCGAGACAACAGCGTACGAATCGGGCTCATTGCTGCCCGCGGGCTTCAGGTTTCAGCTTGTCTGAAACCTGGCATCGTTCTTTACGGCTCCTCATTCCCCAGCCGGTGGAGGCGGCAAGCTCGCCTTCCTCTCACTTCGCCGCCCGGGTGAACTCGAGGCGAATGGGCATTTGCGCCGCGCGATAGCGCGCGGAAGTGGCCTCCCCCAACAGCAGCAGACCGTTGCGCTGGGTGGCCTGTTGGCGGATTGCGAAGCGCAACGCATTCCGGCCGGCCGGCAACACCAGCAGGCTGCGGCCGTGGTCGCGCGCGTAATGCACGGCGTAGATCGTGCCGAAGTATTGCTGGGGCCGGACGAGCAGCGTCCCCAGCTCGAAATCATTCAGGGAAATCGTCACTTCGGAAGCGCCCAGCGTATCCGCGCCCGGCACCGGCGGGAACGAAGTCGAGAGGCGTGCGCGCAAATCCGCGGCCGCCAAGGTTTCAGCTTTGGTGGTGAAGAACGGATACTCGAAGTAACCCTCGTCCACGCCGAACACAAAGGCAAATCCGGGCTCATTGTTGCGGTAATTGAAATTGGGCCATTTTGCCCGATCATAGGCGCGCACCGGAATATCATAGACCAGACGGCCTGCAGTTTCAGCGGCAAAGAGCGTATCGGTGGCGAACGTCCGTTCTTTGAATTGAATGCGGTAGGAATCCCCGTGCTGCGGCCCGAGATTCGGATTGGGCACAATCGCCTCTTCGTTCTCGCGAAACTTCGCGCCGTAGACGGTCATCAGCGAGCAGAGTGCGGCATGCTCGGGCTTGCGCCAGTTGATTTCATAGACGTCATCCCATTCCGGATCGGAGTAGCTCCACACCATCACGCCGGCAACGCCGTTCTTGAGCGACTGGTCGAAGATCGCCGCGAAGAGCTGTTCGCGGCTCTGCTCGAGCCAGCGCTCGCCGCGCCGAAAGCCGAACTCGCCGATGACCAGCGGCTTGCGCAGGACGTAGTGGGCAGTCTGCGTGTAATCGTCCACCAGTTGCAGCAGCGAGTTTTTCTCGCTCAGCATGTTCTCCCACCAATGTTCGGCGGGATACATGTGGAGATCCACGTAGTCGAGCGCGCTCAGGCGAAAGACATTTTTGATATGATCGCGTTCGAGGCGATTGTCGACCAGCACCAGGCTGATGCTGACGAGATGATGCGGATCGAGTTGTTTGACATATTCCGCCATGCGCCGCGTCCAGTCGATCATTTCAGGATACTTGTCGAGCCGGGCACGCGCTTCGTTGACCAATTCCCAGGAAAAAATCGTGGGATCGTCGCGATAGCGTTTGCCGGTGACGGTGTTTCGGCGGGTGACGAGTTTGTGAATGAAGCCTTTCACCCAGGTCTCGATTTGCGGGTCGGTGTAGAAGGAATCATGTTTGGCCGTAATCAACGAATCACCCTGCAGTCCGCGCCATTTGAGATACATCGGCATGCCGCCATAATCCTGCCAGTTATTGATCAGGGTGATCATGACCTTGAGGTCGAGGCCGCCAGCCGCGGCCAGCACCGAATCAAGCTGAACGAAAGACTCCTCGACCCAATTGTTCGGGCCGGCCTGAAAGTAGTACTTCTGCACCGGATGGTGGTTGGCGACGGAATCGTTCGCGCATTCGCCGATCGCCCATTGCCGGATTACGCGGATGCCGTGGGCGTGCGCGTGTTGCAGGGCTTCGGCGACCATGCCGCGCTCTTTGTCTCCATGAATAAGGCGGGTGTTGGCGCCGAGAAATCGAAAAGGCTCGCCTTCCAGATAAAATTCGGTTCCCCGCACCGTGACAAAATAGAACCGGGAGGGATTGAACCAGCGATCATACAGGTGAAAGCGGGAATTCAACAGCAACGTCACGACCACCAGAACTGCCAGCACCAGCAGCGTTCTTTTCATGCCTCCGCCCTTCGCTCATCGTTTCACATTCATGCCCAGCCAGCCGTGTCATTTTTCCTTCACCAGTATGGTGCCGTTGGCTTCGATCAATTGACCTTTTTGCAGGCCGGCGCGCAGCACTGCGGTGTAGCGCACTTGCGCCTCTGCCAGAGAGATCTCGCCCTGCAACACTTCCTCCAGCGTGCCGTCTGCGTTTTGATCCATGATGATGATCACCTCCGGGCAGACGATGGGCCGGTTGTTGGCGATGATGAATTCATTGAAGGGCGGCACGTTGGCAGGGCGAAAGCTCCTGATTTCGATTTGATGGTCGTTGCTTTCGTGGAGATACCGCTGGATGTTCGGCGTCCGCACCGCCAGCCGGTTCTCGCGTGCCAGCATGTCCAGGCCGTAGGCGTAGACTTCCTGCGCACGGCTCAGGCTCATCTCGCCCAGCATGATCCGGTCGATGACACGGTCCTGATCGAAATCAACGGCCACCACGTTGGTGCCGACCAGTTCGTTGTAAGAGGCGGAATGATCCTCCAGGTGCAGCGAGCGCAGGCGGTAGGATTCGCCCTGCACTTCGAAGCGGTACTGCGTCAAACCGGATTGGGGTTTCTGCTGCGCACAGCCGAACGCGAAAAGTCCACACAATAGCAAGCCTGAAAGCATGGTGCCGGCGTGGCCGGCTCGGCGGGGCAGCGCAATGCCATTACCCATGACGATTCCTCCCGCGCGGTGCTCGCCGCCAGCGGCGCGAATAGCTCAGACGAAAGTCCAGCCTTCCGCGGCACGGGGCGGCTCAGCCAGCGCGCTGCGTTTGAGACTTCGTACAACACTCCGGCAGCGCAGACGGCGCAGGCACGGAAGCAAGTGTGCTCTCCCTGCCGCTGCCCGGGCGCTGTCACTGCGTGAATCGAACGAATGCGGGGGCGATTTGATCGTCTCCGAAAAATCAGTTGGGAACCTTCACCTCCACGGGTGTATTGCGCAACGACTGCTCAAAGAAAAAATTCACCGCGGAGAGGTTGTAGCGGTAAACAGCGGACTTCTGCGCGGTGGTGTCGAGGTAGGTCGTGTGAGTCATGTCGGGTTCGGCGAGCAAGTTGAAATCGCGATAGATGCGGTAATACCAAACTTGATTGTCGGGCTTGGCCGGATCCGCGGGCGGATCCCACCGCAATTGCACGTGTGCTTGCGGTGTAGCTTCAGCGCGGAGATTTCTGACCGAATCCGGCTGGCCGTGGCTGACGCCCTTGCGTTGCGCCAGCAGCCACCAGGGCAGCGTGGGCTCCTGCCAGGCCGGCGTCCAGGCAGCGTGCCCCACGCCGGGATATTCCGTGTAGCGCACGTGCCGTCCGCCTGCCCGCAAAATGGCCTGATACATGTCGCGCGACAATTGCGCCGGCACGATGGGATCCTCCGCGCCGTGAAAAATCCACAATGGCGTTTGCTTGATTGCTTCCGCGGTTGCGCTGTTGCCGCCGCCGCAAATCGCCAACGCGCCGGCAAATCGGCCCGGTTCCTTGGCCAGCACGCCAAACACGCCGTAGCCGCCCATCGACGTGCCCTGCAGGTAAAGCCGCGTGGTGTCGAGGTTGTACTCCACGCACAGCCTGGCGATCACCTCCAGCGTCTTGCGCATGTCCGGGCTGTGCTGCAGCCACCAACTGTTGCCCCAACCATTGTTCGCCACCAGGCTCTTGGGCGTCAAGACAAAACAAGGATCGCGCGTCTGCACCGGCGCGTGATACCAGCTCAAATCCCACGACACGGTGTCGTTGCTGCCGTGCAGAACGGTAATGAGAGGATAGCTGCGACTGGAATCATAAGCCGGCGGCACAAACAAACCATAGCGCATGCCCGCATGATATCTTTCCGTGTAACCTTCCGGCAGAAGACTCGCCGGGCGGCCCGCTACGATGCTCTCATGCGAACAGGCCCAAAAGAGAAGCATGGACAATGCGGCAGCGGCGAGAGCTTTTTGATGCAGCACCATGACTGTCTTGACCTCAGCGCGAGGCAGAGAATTCGAGCAAGCATTGCCGGCGCAGGGTTACGCTGATTTGCTTGGGCGCCCGGCTTGGAACAAGCTATGTCATCCGCCTCAACCAACGATTTCCGGCACAGCGATCAGCGGAGATCCGGCCCGGCCTCTTGCTCTGCCTGCAGCATCTTGATGCAATTCATCAACGCGCGGGCGTTATGATAATTGACCTTCCAGTCCCGCGCTTTGGGAGCGTGTACTTGTTCCGGACTGTGGTCCAGGCCCTCTTCATACCATTCCCCATGTTTGTGATCGATGAGGAACTTGTCAATGTAGGCCCATTGCTTCTGGAAAGCGCGGCGATACCCGGCCTCTTGCGGGAAGAGTTGCGCCATCAAGAGCAGGGCGTTGAGCGCTTCGGCCTGCACCCACCAAACCTTCGCCTTGCTGATGATGGTGAGGGTATCCGAACCGGCGAAATAGTATCCCCGGTCGTACAAACCGCCGTTGCTTTCATCCCAGCCGTGGGCGAGGGCGTGATCGACCAGGCGCTTGGCCACGGCGAGCGTTAGCGGGTCAGCGGGCATGCCCAACGCATCAGCCGCCTCCAGCAGCAGGTAGGCGGTTTCAATATCATGGCCGAAAGAGATGTGATCGAAACGGAAGTTAGCCTGCCGCACCGCGGCGCAGGAATCCCGAAACGACACCGGCCGCCAACCGTCCTGGAAATAAAGAATGAGAAAGCCGCGCGGATCGACGATGACGTCGCGCACCAGCGTCAGCATCTCCTCCAGGCGCCGGCGCAGCAGCGAGTCCGGCCACACGTGATACAGTGCGGTGAAGGCTTCGAGCAGATGAATCGCAGAGTTCTGATCCTGCCAGCCGATGCTGGGCGCATCCCAGGCTTTGGTGGTGCTCTCCCCCCGGCGCAAGCGATCACCGTTGCGCGCAAGATGCTCGCAATAGCCGCGCTGCACGGGATCATGGCTGTGCTGTTCGAGCCAGAGAAAAGTCTCTTGCGCGAGTTGCAGCGCCGCCGGGTCGCCGGACATTTTGTAATAAGCCGCCAGCGCATAGATGGCGAAGGCATTGCCGTACGCCCGCTTTTCCTCCTGATAAGAAAAAGCCACCGGCCCGCCCGCACGATCGCGCAGCATGTAGAAGCCGCCGTACTCGTGATCCCACAGCTTCTCGCGCAAAAAGCGGAAGCCGTGCGCCGCGATGCTGCGATAGCGATCATCCGCCAGGAACATCGCAGCCTGGGAAGCAGTCCACACGTGGCGCGTCTGCGTCACGATCATCTTGAGCTGCGGGCCAGCCGGCTGCCAGTCATGGGAGAAATCACAGAGAAAACCACCGGCGAGCGTATCCAGCGACCGCGGATACCAGACCTGCAGCAGCTCATGGCGCAGGGAATATTCCATCCGCTCGCGCAAACGTTGGCGTTCCGAAGAACCATCGCCGGCAACACTCGCGGCCGCCGGCAGAATGGCCAGCATCGCCATCAGGGAAACGCGCACAATTTGGGCAAGGGAGGGCATCATGAGGTCAGTACTCTCTGAGCAACTCCAACATCTTCCGGTCGAGTTGGTGGCCTTTGTAGTTTTCGTATTTCACGTCGCTACGCTCGCTGTTGAGCACGCCGAATGCGCCCTTGAGATTCCACATGGCGTGTCCCCAGCCGGCTTCCCGCCACAATGACAGAATGTCTTTCATCCAGCGCAGCACGATGTCGTGCGGGGTCTTGTTGTAGCAGCCCCATTCGCCGACGTGAACCGGCACGCCCTGATCGGTCAATGGCCGCCAGCGGCCGATGAGTTTCTCTTTGAGCGCGGCCTTGTCCCACAGTTTGCCGTCGTCACCTGGCAGCGGCCAAGTGGGCGGATTGAAGGTTTCGAATTCGTCCTTGGGCACCCAGGTGGCGGTGTAATGGCTCAGGCTCATGGGATCATAGCCGCGCGTGCTTTGCACCAAACCAAGATCGACAATGCCCAGCACCGGCGTGCGGCCGATGTCCTTGCCGTCCGCGACGATCAAGCGGTCCGGGTCAATTTCTCGAATGCCCGCCACCAGCGCCCGGACGATTTCAACATAGCGCGTTTCGTCGGACATTTTGGGCGGCTCGTTGATGAGATCAAAACTCAGGCGCGAGCTGGGAATGCCCCGGTAACGCTGCGCAAAGGCACGCCAGTGATACACTGCGGCCTCCAGCGCCTTTTGCATGTTTTCCGGCGTGTCGTTGAAGAGATCCATGGGCTCGAGATGACGGCCGTTGATGCAGTAGCCCGGCAGACGGTGAAAATTGAGATTGATATGAATCCGGTATTGCCGGCCCAACGCGATGACGGCATCGATGTCTTCCAGCACGGCCTCATCGATTTTGCTCCAATCGTCCTTGGCGCCCCAGGTCCAGTAGGACATCGGAATGCGGGCGAAATCAAAACCCCATGCGGCCATGATCTCGAAGTCTTCTTCTTCGAACTTGCGCCGGGGATTTTGCGGATCAGACTTGGCCTGGAAATTAAAGCCCCGGTAACGCGGGAATTTGAGCCTGCCGGGCGCCGTTTCCGCCAGGTCCTGCGCGGCAAATCCAGAAAGGGCCATGGCGCCGAGCGCCGCGCCGCTGGTCTGCAGAAAGTCACGTCTGTTCATGCCGGGTCGATCCTTTGGTGCATTGCAGATTCAATCGTTGCAAAACAGCATTGGTTTTCAAAACGGAGAACTCAGAGTAAACGGAGCTGAGGAAGCGGAAGGACGCATTCTCGGCAGCACTTTCTCGGTTTGCTGCGGTTCCGTTGTGGACTTTGTCACGCCGTGGTGTTGCCAACCTGATCGGGTTCATGGCAGAATGACGAATTTGTTGGTGGCCGTCCAATCGCGGCCTTTGACGCGCACGAGATAGACGCCGGCGGCCAAGGCATGCGTATTCAGCGTGAAGTGCCGCCAGCTTAGCCCGCCCGTTGCCACCTGTTCGCGTACCAATTGGCCGTTGACATTGTAGAGTTGCACCGCGGCTGCGGAAACCTGCTGATTCAACCTCACGTTCAGGGCGCTGCCGGTTTTCACGGGGTTGGGAAAAACATAAACGGAAGGCGTGGTGGGCCGCGGTTCATCGCCGGCCACCTGTCCGGTGAAGTAACGCTCCGCCTGCTGAAAAGCAGCCGCCGCAATTTTTTGCCCAATCACCCGGCCGGGAATATCATCAATGGGTGGATGAATGCCGCCCCAAATGCGGGAGAGGCTGCACTGATCGGAAGCGTCGCGATAGGTCGCCCACTGCAGCGTCACGTCCACGCTCGGGCCTTCTTCGAAAACCAAAAACTCGTTCTGCCGGCAATGAAATTCGCCCAAGCCGCCGGGGAAGTATTCATCGCCGGTGAGCTGCGTCAGGATCTCGGCCGCAGTGCGCGAATAAGTAGAATGCCCGGAGATGTAACCCGCGAACGGCGGCGTGACAAAAGTCGGCCGCTGATAGGGAAACCAGTTTTCCGCCAGGATCCAGCCCACGCCGGCCGCCTCGGTTTCCGGATCGCCGATGTAATCGTGGCCGCGCCAGGTGTAGAGTTTGATCTTGCCGAGATTGTTGATGTCCTCCCAGGCCAGCTCGTCTCCTTCCTGCACCACTGCGATGAAACCGTCAATCAAAGGAATGCCCGCGGGAGAATAGTTGGGCAAGGCCGGATCGCTGCTTTGGCCGTGATCCGCCAGATAGCGCAGCGCAGAAATCGGGCGCACGTAATCATACCACCCCTTGATGCCCCACGCCGTGATCGCGGCATCGTGCATGGCGCCGCCCAGGGCAAAATACGCCTTCACCTCCCATTCCAAATCATCCAGCACCGGGCCGATGCCTTTGAAGCGCTTCTCAAAAAGCGGATGATCGGCAACGTGATTCAGAATCGTGAACCAATGGCCGGGCGGCGTTTCCGAGTTGGGGCCGTCGGCCCAGAATTCCGCCAGCACGCGCGTGTAATCCCCGCGCGGTACCATCTGCGGGGTGTAGGGCTTGCCGGTGCGGGGATTGACAACGTGGCCTTTGCCGGCGTCACCGCCCTGCCGCAAATCGTAAAAGTCGCGATAAGCGCGCACGGTCTCGGGCAGGTGCTGAACATTCCCGATGGCAGCCGGCGAGATGTCCCACAGCACGCCGTCGGAAGGATCATGATGGCTTTGCCAAACCGACACCAATACAAAAGACCATTTGTATTCTTCCGACAGTCCGCCGACCGCCGTCGTGTCGAGAAATGGCGGCGGCCCGGGATCATGATAGACGCGATAGGCATAACCGTCACGCTGATAAATCGTGCGATCGGCAGCGGTCAAGGCAAACGGGGCCACGGCCCCCCACTCCGGACTTTGAAACTTCGGCGTGTTGCCCGGAATGACGTTGCCGGCTTGATCGATGAACACGTCCAGGGTCAACGGCTGCCAGCGGTTGGGATCAAGGCAGGAAGGGTTGCCCGGAAACAGCGTGAGCAGGGGCGGATTGACGGGCTGATAATGAACGTAGGCATAATTGCCCTGTTCATTCGAGCCGTCCTGCAAACCGTAATCGATGAGACATTGCGCAATGTAATTGCCCAGTGCCGCCGGCGGGCCGCCGGCGTAGTCCGTCGAAGTGAAGGCGGGATCATAGCCCAATGCGCTCAGCAAAGAATCGAAGCGGGCCAGGGTCGCGCTGGCATTGGGAGAAAATTGAAAACGATGGCGCAGCAGGCGATAGGCCGCGTAACTGATGGCCTCTTCCTGCGCCGCCTTGACCTGCGCCGGAATGTTGACGCCGTTGAAGGGGCAGGTGAAACCGTTAACGGTCTTGCCGAGCAGGTAGGTCGCGGCGACATTGTCGTAGGCGGCCCAGGCATCATACATGGCCACGGCCACGTGAAAGAGATTGCGCGCGTGCACCGGCGGCCGCGCGAAATCCTTCCGAATCGCCTGCAGTTGCGCTTCATTCCAATAGCGTGCCACCGAGTGCCCGGCTGCCGCCGGGACTGCGGCGCACATCACAATCAGCAGGGCCGCTGCCTGCAGGATTTTCCCGCTGGCAGTCCCTGCCGGCTTGCCAGCCGGACGCAATGGTTTCGCCATGCCTCCTCCACTGCGAATGGGCGCAAAGGTCGAAGCCTCAATTTGCGCGCGCCAGTTGTCCTTATTTCACCAAAAACGTTTTGCCCACCACGCTCACACCCGTGCTCCTCAACGTGAGAATATAGAAATAAATCCCCGAGCTTGCCACTGCAGTTTGGCGGCCGTTCCACGCCAGGCTCTTTTCTCCGCCGGAGGAATAGGAAGCGCGGATCTCCTGCACCACTTGTCCTTGCACATTGAATATCTTCAGCTCGACCTCGCCGGGACCTGCGAGCGCAAAGCGAAAATTCGTGGTGCCGCGGAAGGGATTCGGATGGTTGCCGAGCAAGCGCAACGCACCGGGCATGGTTGCCGGGCTTTCTGCCGGGCGGGACACGCTGCTCACCAGGCCACTCTGTTCACGAATGCGAATGGATTGATTGGCCGGCACCGCGCCGATCTCGTCACGGTGGCCGCTGGGCCAGGTCACGGTGATACGTTCCGCTTGTGGCGCGCTGCCCAGGCCAAAGTGCAGCGGCCGGATGCTCTGCGAGAGAAAATGCGCGCCGTGATGAAGTTTCCGGTGCGCCACGCCGTTGGCCACGACTTCTACCACCGCGCCGAATCCGTCACGGTTCGAGATCGTGCCTGTGAGCTTGATCGCCAGCCAGTTGCCGTGCGGCCGGGTGTTTTGGTAGAGATAGGGAGATTCGAAGAAATTGGAAATCAACAGATCAGAGTCGCCATCGTTGTCATAATCAAAAATCGCCACGGCGCGGGCGACGGTGCTGTCATCCATGCCAAGGGCCGGCGCGATGTTCTCGAAAAGCAGGGTGCCCTGCTCGGCGAGGTTGCGAAAGATCACGTTGGCAAAATCCGGCTGAAAATTGCCGGTCACCACCGCCAGATCCTCGTCGCCGTCGTTTTCGAGATCAAAGAACTCGGTGCCCCAGCCCCAGCCTGCCAGCGCCACGCCGGCGGCCGGCGCGCCATTGATGAAACGGTTTTGCCCGGTGTTCAAAAAAAGCGGATTGGTTTCCGGAAGGCCGGCAGACTGTGTGATGTTGGTGAGATAGAGGTCAAAATAGCCGTTGCCGTCGCAATCGGCAATGGTGAGGCCCATGCCGTGAAACTCATCTTCCAGCCCGAAATCGGCGGTGCGCTCTTGAAAAGTCTTGTCGCCGTTGTTCAAATACAGCTTGTTGGGTCCGAAATCATTCGCCAAATAGAGATCGAGATGGCCGTCATTGTTGGCGTCGAGGGCCACGGTGGTCCAGGTGGCGCCGGCATCGGCGGTACCGCTGGCGGTTGAAACATTGAGAAACCGGCCTTCGCCGAGATTCTCATACAGCCGGTTGCTGCGATCATTGGGCTGTGCGAAGAACTCGGCGTAGATCGAGAGGTACAAATCCAGATCGCCGTCGCGATCATAGTCGAACCACAACGCGCTGCCGGTCAACTGATTCCGCCGGGTGGAGATGCCGGCTTGCGACGTCACTTCGGTAAAGGTGCCGTCGCCGTTGTTGTGAAAGAGCTGATTGGGGCCATAATGAGTGAGCAGAAGATCCGGCCAGCTGTCGTTGTCATAGTCGCCCCAAGCCGCGCCCATCTTGTTGCCCATGCCATTGGGATTTGCGGTGGTGGTGGCATTTCTGCCGGCGAGTCCGGCAGTGGTGGTTACGTCGGAAAACGTGCCGTCGCCGCGATTGGCAAACAGCCGGTTCCAGGTGCGGGGATCGCTGGCCTTGTAGGAGTCTTGCACGACGAAGTAAACATCCAAATCGCCGTCGCGATCATAATCAGCCAGGGCCACACCGTTGGTGCGGGCCACCGTGGCCAGGCCGGCCTCCTGGGTGCGCCGCACGAACTCCTGCCCGCTGGCCTCTTGCCCGGCAAGCAATGCGGCCACGAGCAGCAGAATCAGCGGCTGTTGGCATGTGGTGCTTCGAGGTTTGCGGGATCCATCCCAGAGGTGCATGCCCGGCTCTCCCTGAATAAAACGAAGGGCGACCAGCAAAAACGGTTCTGCCATGCCGGCCGCCCTGGGTCACTTCACTCCGGTGTGGCGAGGCTTACTTGATCAGCAGCATGCGCCGCTGCGACAGGAAGTCGCCGGCCTCGAGGCGATAGAAATAGACACCGGAGGACAACTTCTTGGCATCGAACTGCACGGTGTGGGCACCTTCGGCCATCGGACTGTCCAACAGCGTCAGCACGCGCTGGCCGAGTACGTTGTAGATCGACAGCTTGACCTTGGAGGGCTTGCCCAGCGAGAACGCGATGTTGGTTGTGGGGTTGAAGGGATTCGGGTAGTTCTGATGCAGCGCGAAGCCCTCGGGCAGATTGTCGCGGCCGGCAACGCCGGTGGGCACGAAGGCAATCACCTGCAAGTAGTCGATCGCCACACCGCCACTGGCCGAAGACAGGGTGATGGTGTGGTTGCCGCTGGTCATGGCGAACTGATCGGTGAACACATCCGAGGTGTCGGCAAAGGGCACGCTCGGCACCACGACCTGGCCGTCAACCGCGACCTGGCCCTGCACTGTGCCGGAGGCCGCGTAGAACAGCCGCATCATGTACTGGCCGTTGTACGGCGCATTCACACTCAACGAAATGCTGCCGCCGGCCGCCAGCGCGACTGATTTGAAGCCGCTCGGCGCCCAAGCCACCGGCACACCCACGGGGTCTTCCGCATGCGGAATCACGCCTTCGACCTCGGCATCAGGCGCAGTCAACTCGATGGTATTTCCGCCGACGAGGACGGTGATCTTGCTGAAGTTCTGATAGCCCCACGACGGCTCGATACGGATGGTGTTTTGCCCGGCCGGCAGATCGAGGGCCACGCCGGTGCCCGCGATGCAGCCCGCCTGGGTGATGCGGGAATCAAACCATTGGTTAGTGGGATCTCCCAGACTGCCGGACCAGAAATACTCGCCGTAGTTGTTGTTGTTCCGCAGCGTGGGTTTACCGTTGATGATGATGCGCTGGCCGCGGTCGCTGTTGCCGCGCAGGTGCGTGTGCACCACCAATTCCGCGGTGCCGGCCGTGGGCACGTCGAACTTCCATTGAATGAAACCGCCGCCGTCCATCTGATAGTAGGTGAAGCCTTGCACCACATTCACGGTTGCGCCGGTGCCGACGGTGACTTTCTCCGCTTCTTCGGTCAACAAAATGTCGAGCTTGGGAGCGGAAACCAGATCTTCAATGGCCTTGACATAAGCGGCCTTGTTGGCCTCAAACGTGGTTTTCGCGTTGGGATACCAGTTGAGGTCGCCCAGCGGCAGGCCGTCCGTGCCGGCGGTTTGGAGCTGAGTGTTGGAATAGGTGAAATTCTCTGGCAGCGGCCAGATGCTGTTCACGAAGCTCTGCTCGTCCCGTCCTGGATCCCAGAAATACCGCGCCGCCGGAATCACCTGGGGATTGGCGTAGAGATCCGCGATGTGTTGCGTCATCTGCGGGAAAATATCGTCGGTGAGGTAGGTGGTCAGGCCGGGATTGGTGTTGAAGTTGTTTTGAATGACCATGTTTTCCCACGCATCGAACCAGCCCTGGGTGGTGTCGCTGATGAAGGGCTGGGGCAGAATGGGAGGAACCTGGTTGGCATCGAAGGTGTCGAAGCGCGGGTCGCGCCAGTAGCCGTTGTTGGCCAGCACGATCTGGCGATCGTAGTTGGTGCCGAAGCGTGCCGGCAGCGCGCCGATGCCGAAAAAGCCGGGTGCGTCGATGCGATTCGGGTCGGTGTATTGCGCTTCACTCTCGCCGTGCCAGAAATAGTTGACGAACAGGTTGTTGACGACGTAGCACTCTTTCCAAATCGCGCCCGCCTGGAAAGAGCGGCCGACATTCACCAGCGTGTTGTGGTTGAAGCGCAGATAGTTGACCGGCACCGCTTCCGATTGGAACGGGGTAAAGCCGATGTTGAAGAAGGTGTTGTTCTCGATCACCACCGTGTCCGCGCCCACTTCAAACCGGATGCCGAGGCCTTCCCAAATTTGGGTGGGTCCAAAAATGTTGCGGAATTTGCAGTTGGTGATGACGAAATCGTTGTTGGGTCCGTCCGGCCCCAGATGGTGCCAATCGTTGCGGTCGAAGACGACGTTGTCGAAGACATAGCGTTTGCCGTCGCCCAACAGCTTGATCGGTTCGTAGGTGGCCAGCACGCCCTGATCGGTCTGGCCCATGATCCAGACGTTTCTCACCGTCAGGTCGTGAAAGCTTTCGAACATCGTGCCGTCCGGACCGCCGCCGCCCGAGCGCGCCACGCGCTGAATGATGGCGGGGCCGAAATCGGTCTGGCCCGGCGGAACAGCGGCTTCGGTTTCACCGACGAGGCGCAACGGAAAATCGGCATTCGAAATGCGATCGGTGATCCAGTAGAACCCGCCGCGTTTGAGCACGTAGACGCGGTCCGCCGGCCGGTTGGTGTCATTGGCGATCGCGTCGCGCAACGCATTGACGATCGGGATGTCGGATCCGGGGCTGGTCTCCCACTCCACGACCAGCGGAGATTGCGCGCGGGCCTGGGGCGCCGGCGCCAAAAAGACTCCTGCCAGCAGCGCCAACAGCATAATACCGTACTTCAGCTTCATCGTAAGCCTCCAATCGCGAGTTGGTGGTTGGGTTGATTAGTAGTTTGATGGGCTTCTAAAGCCGGTAACGTGCACCGAGATCGATGGAGAAACCATAAAACTCCATGTAAGAGGGATTAAACGTCGACGAGCCGCGATAATTGCGGTCCGCCCGGTTGTTCAGGTTGTTGAAATTGGCGAACACCTCCAAATCCCGCCGGATTCTTTGCTTGAGGGTGAAGTCGAAACGGCCGTACGCCGCGGAAAAGGAGTCGAAGATGGGATTGGCGGCGTCCACGTAGGTGCTGATATCGGTTTGGTACAGGTAGGAGAAGCGCGCAGAAAAACCCTTGTAATCGTATCCCAGCGTGACATTGGCGATGTGCGAGGGCTGGTCCGGCATGCGGCCGACGCGCACCGTGTCATCGATTGCCTGCCAGTAGGTGCGCGGCCGTTGTGTCCGAATGGAATCGGTATCGACGATTTGATAGCCGCGGTACTTGGTTTCGGAATCGATGTAGGTGTAGTTGGCATTCAACACCAAACCCTTGAGCACGCCGGGCAAATACCAGAAGTTGGTCTGCCAGTCCAGCTCGACCCCGCGATATTCGGCTTTGAAGGGATTGTTGATGTAGGTGTAGATCGTCGGGCTGGCGCGATCAAGCCAGGTGGTCGGAATGTTCAATCCCGCAGGCAGCGTCTGCAGCAGAAACGTCGAGCTGACCGTGAAGTTGACAGGAATGATCAGGTCTTTGATCGATTTGTAGAAACCGGAGACGGTGAACAAGCCGACTTTGTTATCATAGACTGAAACGGCCGCGTCGTAGTTGGTGGCCTGCGCCGGCTTGAGCAGGGCATTGGCGGCGCGCAGCGTGGAGCGGAAGGCGTCGATGGTGGTGATCGGCGTGTATTGCAGATAATCCGGCCGGGTCAGCGTTTCGGTGCGGGCCAGGCGGACTTTCATCCACTCCAACGGCTTGACCTGCAAGTGCACCATCGGCAACCAGAACGAATTCTCGCGGATGTTTTCCAATCGCTGGAAATCCGCGGGCGCCGCATCGCGCCAGGCAGTGATGATCTCGCGATAACGCTGGCCATGATACTTGGTGTAGTCATCCTCCCAGCGAATGCCGGGAATGAGGGTGAGGCGCCGGCCAAAGTTGAGCTCCGCCATCACATAGGCGGCTTTGTAGCGCTCTTTGCCGTCGTAGTCCCTTCCCAGTGTGCCAATGGAGTTCACGCGATACTCGGAATCTTCCTCTCCCAACGCCTGCAGCGTACGCTGCAGTGCCCGGGTCAATTCCATCATTTTGCCTTCGTTGGCCACGAACCCGAGATCAAAGGGATTGCCGAAGGCGTCTTCCAGAAAATCGCTGCGGGTGTAGTTGTCGCGCACCAGCCCGATGGGAAGAACGCCCAGGTCACCGATGATCTGCTCCAGATTCCAGCCGGGAAGCTGTGCGGCGATTTGGTCGAAGGGTTCATTCAGATTGCCGGCGCCGCTGCCGTATTGCAAACCGGCGCGGCCTCTTTGAAATTCATCGTTGTTGCGGCTCAGCCAGCGCAGTTTGCCACCGGTTTTGAGGTAACCCGAGATCCAGCCGCCGAACTGGAAGGGCGCCTGCAGATTCAATTGCGCGGTCGACACGTTCTCTTCGCGGTCGGTGCGAGACACCCAGATATCCTGCAGGGCGGTGAGGGAATCGACTTTGATGCGATCCGGAATCTCGCTGGGGTGGGTGTTTTCATCCACCAGCTTGGCGCCCGGCTTGTAGATGTCACCCTCCTGCCCGAAACGCCAGCGGAAGTCTTCGGGATTCTCGGTGCGCGTAGCACTGCGCGCGAAACCGGCATCGTAGCGCAACCAGTCGAGGTTCTGTTCAAAGCTCAGTGCGCCCGTGAAAATGGAAGTCGTGCCGGTGCGGCGTTCCAGATCATAGTAATGCCGGCTGTAGTTGACGTTGATGGTGTTGATGCGATAAAGCGCATCGGATTTCAGCCGGTTATAGAAACCGTTCAAGGAGAGCTTGCCGTGCGGGAGGCGATAGTCGAGCACGGTGCTGCCGCCGATGCGGCCGCGCGTCACCGTCTCTTCGCGCAACAAAACCTCCGACGGCACGATGACCCGTTCCTGCGTACCGGTTTTGGTGGACTGCCGGTAATTCGCCGAGAATTTGTCGGCGCTGCGATCATAGTCGTCGGTGTTGAAGTTGACAATCACGCCCAGGCGACTGTTGAGAAACCGGTCGCTCACGCCGCCGGTGAAATTGTAGTTGCCGTAGTAGTCTTGCAGGCGATTGTAGCCGCCCTGCGCGGTGGCGTTGAAGGAGAGATTCTCCGGCGCTTCTTTCAAACGCAGATCCACCGTCCCGCCGATGGCGTCGGCATCCATGTCCGGCGTGATCGCCTTCTTCACCTCGATGCCGTCCAACATGTTGGAGGAGATCAGCGACAAATCCACGCTGCGGTCTTCCGCGCCGGTGGAGGGCACGCGCACCCCGTTGACCGTGACGGTGTTGTACTTGGGCGAGAGGCCGCGAATGCTCACTTTGGTGGCCTCCCCGCCTGAGCGCTGAATGGCAATGCCCGGCAGCCGGCCGATCGACTCGGCGGCATTCACGTCCGGCAGTTCCTTGATGCGGGCCTGCGAGACGATGTTGGCAATGGTGTTGGAGGTGAACTGCTGGTTGATGGCGCCCAATTGGCCCTCCGCCTGCGCCGTCACCGTGACCACCTCGCCCTCGATGATTTGAAAATCCAGCTTGATGGTTCGGTTCACCGTTTGGCCGTCTTCGACCTTGATGTCAACGGTTTTTTCACGATAGCCGATGTAGCGCACCACCAGTTTGTGTTCGCCCGCGGGCACTTGCAGCACGCTGAACCTGCCCTTGAGGTCAGTGGCCGCGCCCAGCCGCGTTCCCTGAATAAAAACGCCGGCTCCCGGCAACGGTTCATTGTTTTGGCTGTCGAGGACAACGCCCTCGATTTTGCCCTTACCCTCGGGATCAGCCTGCAGCGACACAGCCAGCATCAACCAAGATCCGAGGACTACCGCCAGGCTCAAAAGATTTCGGCGCATTGCTCACTCTCCCTTTCTCGTAACCTGCACCAGGCTGTTACTGCCTCACTGCCTGCCGCGCCGGCGCAGCCAGCCACTGTCACCTTGGTTCTGGTCCCTGGCCGGCTCCCGCTGACGCCGGGAGTTGGCGGGTGCCGGCGTTCAGTTCCCCAAAACAGAAAAACCGTCCCTGCGGTTACGCGTCGAGTTGTTTCAAGATCAATCAGGAACTGATTGCTTTCTCCTTCTCGGCAACCACACAGACGGTTTTCGAACAAACGGCAGCGTTCTCGGCGCGAGCCGAAAGTGAACTAAGATGTTTATTTAGATTGCTTTAATGCCAATCGCGCTCGTTTAGCCATTCCTGCTGGAGCTTCTTGTCAAGTGTGCATCTACGAAAACGTTTTCGCAAAAATAGCCCAAGAATTCCTCTTTTGCAACAATTTTTTGTACTTTTGATTTTTTTTTTGTAGTTTGGGGCGCGCAGATCGCGGGATTGCGCGAAGACATCATATGCGAGCACATGACTTCCTGGCGAAGATGAGGCAGGTGAAGCGCTCACACGACTACGAAACTGGCGAAAACGATTTCGGAAACTCCGCTTCCACCTCAACCGCTGCCGGCGCTGAGAACTGCCAATTGCGGACACAGTTCAACGGCATTCCGAGAAGCAGACCCTGGCCACGCCACTCAGACTGCTGCGCCAGCCCGACGCTGCATTTCGCCTGATTTGCCCACGCGGCGAAGCGGCAGCCAATGCGTTGCGAGACTCGAATGGTTCTGGCGGAGACCTTCACGCGCACGACACCATGGAGAAAACGCAGATGAACGGCACCATTACCATCAAAGACATTGCGAGACTGGCCAAGGTCTCCCAATCCACCGTCTCAAAAGCCCTGAACGATCGCCCCGACGTCAGCTTGGACACCAAGGAACACGTCCTCAAAATCGCCGCGGAACACAACTTTTTGCCCAATGCCTCCGGCAAGGCGCTAAAGAAAAAATCCACGGAAAACATCGGCGTCATTTTTCGCCGCGATGACAATCCCCTTTCCAGCAATCCCTTCTACTCGCGCGTGCTGGAGGGCATCGAGGCCGAATTGGCGTTCAACGACTATAATCTCCTGCTCCACCTGATTCCCGAGCATCGCATTCCCGTGCTGCCGAAAATGGTGCGCAAGAAACAGGTGGATGCCGTGGTGCTGGTCGGCATCCGGCATGAAGAGTTCGTTCAGCAGTTGCAGCAGGCCAAGGTGCCGGTCATCCTGGTGGATCCCAAGACCGACATTCCCAATTGCTCACAGGTGCTCATCGACAACGAGAACGGCGCATTTCTCGCAACCCAACATCTCATCCAGAACGGCCACGAGCGCATAGGCTTCATCTCCGGTGAGCTTTCCCGCCTGAGCTTCAAGCAACGGCTCGACGGCTACGTGAAAGCGCTGCGCTACCACAGCCTGCCGGTCGGTGAGCAGTTGATCAAAGCCGGCGGCGTGGAAGCCGGCTATGAGCTGACTCGCGCCCTGCTGCTGGAATCACCGCGGCCGACCGCCATTGTCGCCGCCAACGATATCAACGCGATCTATGGCTACAAAGCCGTCAATGAATTCGGCCTGCGCATCCCGGATGACATCAGCATGGTCGGGTTCGATGATATCGACCTGGCCAAGATGGCCACCCCGCCCTTGACCACCGTGCGCGTCTATAAAGAAGAATTGGGATCGGTTGCCGTGAGGAATCTGCGGCAGTTGCTGCAGGGAAAATCGTCGCATTACACCACCACCATCATCCCGGTGAGGCTGGTGCAAAGAGAATCGGTGCGGAATCTCAAAAAAACGGAACCCTGAACATGAAAATGTCCGTGCAGTGCCTGGCCGCTGCGCTGCTCCTGCTCACGGGGCAGGCGCTGGCGCAAGACAATCGAATTCGGTACAATGCCCAGGACTTGTTTCTCAGCGGCGCCAATCTGGCGTGGGTTGCCTTTGCCAATGACATTGGCCCCGGAATGATGGATCGCAATTCGTTTGCGGAGACGATGCTGCAGATGCACGATCACGGCGGCAATGCTTTGCGCTGGTGGCTGCACACCAACGGCACGGTGACGCCCGCATTCGATGCCAGCGGTCGCGTCAGCGGACCCGGCGAAGGCACCATCGCAGACTTGCGCGCCGCCCTCGATCTCGCCTGGGAACGCGAGATCGGGCTGATTCTCTGCCTGTGGTCCTTCGACATGCTGCGCGCCTCCAACAACGCGACCGTGCTGAATCGCAACCGGCTGATGCTCACCGACACCACCTACACACGCGCCTACCTCAACAACTGCCTCATCCCCATGGTCGATTCGCTCAAAGGCCATCCCGCGCTTTTGGCCTGGGAGATTTTCAACGAACCGGAGGGCATGAGCAACGAATTCGGCTGGAGTGACATCCAGCATGTTCCCATGTCCGCCATTCAGCGCTTCGTCAATCTCAGCGCCGGCGCGATTCACCGCACCGACAGCACGGCGCTGGTCACCAGCGGTGCCTGGAGCTTTCTCGCCCTCACTGACGTGGGCCTGACTACGCTTCCCAAGACCGGCCCCGCGTTGACGGAACGCAGTGCCGCCGAGCAGCAGCAACTCACGGAATGGTTCAATCAAAAATATCGTGCGGCGCTCGCCACCGAACAAGTCGTGGCCTACCTGCAACACCTGGAAAGCCAGGCGAATTTCAACTACTACACCGACAGCCGATTGATCGGCGCGGGCGGCGATCCGCTCGGCACGCTCGATTTCTACTCGGTGCATTACTACACCGGCATCCTGCCGCGCACGCCCACGGCGGTCTCGCCATTTCACCACCCCAAAAGCTATTGGCAGTTGGACAAACCGCTGGCGGTGGCGGAGTTTGCCCTGCAGACGACGTACGGCGTGGCGAAGATGGCGCTTTATGAAAACCTCTACCAAAACGGTTATGCCGGCGCGCTGGCGTGGTCGTGGACCGACGTCAATCTCTCCAGCCATGCAGATATGCTCGCCTCAATGCAATTGATGTGGGACAATCACCGAACCGACGTCGATGTCAACGGCATCGGCGGCGACTGGCCGCTCATCGCGCTCACCAGCCCCGCGAATGATGCCGTTTTTCCCGACGGCGCCGAGGTGGTGATCGAAGCCGTCGCCTCAGACCCTGACGGTCAGGTCGTTTTGGTGGAGTTCTTTGCCAACGACACACTGAAGATCGGCGAACGGACCGTTGAACCTTACGCCGTGTCCTGGTCGAATATCCCGGGCGGCATCTACGCGCTCACGGCGGTGGCCACCGATGACCGGGGCCATCAACGCACCTCCAATCGTGTGCAGATTCAAGTGGGCCGGCCGCCGTTCGTGCGGCTGGAGGCGGAACTGGCCACGCGCGCCGGCGAACTGCAGAATCTCATCATCAAGAACAACCCGGCGGCGAGCAACGGCGCCTACGTGGAGATGCGCACCCAGAGCGGCTCGCTCACCTGGGACATTCCCGCTATTCCAGCGGCAGGCAAATATGAAATCGTGTTCGGCTATCGACTGTCGTTTGACACGCCGAAGCATCAATACGTCAACGTCAACGGTGTGCGCGCCGCCGAAGTGGTGTTCGACGGCAACATGAATGCCTGGCTGGAAAAGAAAGTCAGCGTTGATCTCGCCGCCGGCAGCAACAGCATTGCCCTGGTCTTGTCCTGGGGCTGGATGGACCTCGACTACCTCGGCATCCCCAGCAACCTGCTGACGTCGGTGCAGCAGCGCGACGAGGCGCCGTTGCGTTATTCCTTGCAGCAGAATTATCCCAATCCTTTCAATCCCGCCACCAAGATTCGCTATTCCCTCGCCCAGCCCGGCCACGTGAAGGTGTTCGTGCACGATCTGCTCGGGCGGCAGGTGGCGGTGCTGGTCGATCAAAAGCAGAATCCCGGCTTCCACGAGATCATGTTCGAGGGCGGCAACCTCGCCAGCGGCATCTACCTGCTCCGCCTGCAAGCCGGTTCATTCCGGGCGGAAAGGCGCATGCTGCTGATCAGATAATGAGTGTCCGTCCGAAATCACGAACTTTCGAGAAAATGTTCCTGCAACGGCTTGGCCGTTGCATCAAAATCTTGAGAGTTGCCACGACATTCGAAGTTTTGGAAACCTCGGCTCAGCCGAGGTTGGAACATTCTCGGACAGACACAAACAAGCTGACCAATATCTCCGGGCCGGGCGGCGTGGCAAGATCGCACCGCCCGGCGCTGCGCCGTGCCATGTGAACGAGGAGGAACGATGAATCTGGCGGCGTTGCTCGTCGGTGTGTTCGCCTTCCTGCTCTATCTGGCGTGGGAAAGTCATTCCCTGCGCCGGCAACGAGACACCATTGCCCTGCGCCTGAGCGTGACCGGCACGCGCGGCAAATCGAGCGTGGTGCGAATCATTGCCGCGATCTTGCGTGCGGACGGCAGAACGGTTGTCGCCAAGACCACCGGCTCGCAGGCGCGTTTCATCCTGCCGGATGGCCGCGAGCTTGAAGTTCCCAGACGGGGGCCGCCTTCCATCATCGAACAGAAACGGCTCATCAAATTGGCCAGCCGCTGCCGGGCAGATTGTCTGGTGGCGGAAGTCATGAGCATCCATCCCGAGAATCATTGGGTCGAATCGCGGCAGATCCTGCAGCCGCAGATGGTCGTCATCACCAATGTCCGGCCCGATCATCTCGAGGCCATGGGGGAAACCAAAGCAGAGATTGCCGCGGTGCTCAGCCTCGCCATTCCCGCCCACTGTCGCGTGTTTGTTCCTGAAAAAGAAAACTATGCTCCGTTTGCGGCCGCGGTCGAGCAGTCCGGCGGCGAGTTGATTGCCGTTCCGCCCGGCTTGGCCGCCCGCCTCCTCCCTCCTGCCCCGGAATTGCAGAAAACCGAATTCGCCGACAATCTCGATCTCGCGGCCGCGGTGACCAGCCATCTTGGCATCACGGCGGAAATCATCTGGCAGGGCATGCGACAAGCGCAGTATGACCTCGGCAAGTTTGGCGTCTGGCGCTATCGTTCGCCGGAAACCCAAAAGACGCATTACTTCGTCAACGGCTTTGCCGCGAATGATCCGGAATCGACCTGGCAGGTTCTCGCCAAAGCGCGGGAAATACTCCCTGCTGCCGCGCACCGTGTGCACGGACTGCTGAGCCTGCGGCCGGATCGCGGTGATCGCACGCAGCAATGGCTGCATGTGCTTGCGGCCGGTGCGCATGAGCATTTCGGCAAGTTGTACGTGACCGGCGCGCATGCGCCGCTCGTCGCGCGCAGACTGCAATCCGCCGCCGCACGCCCCGCGCCGGCCGGCCGGCGCAGCACCGCCCTCCCGGCCACACCAGGTAATTCTGCATTGCCTTCCTCAAAAAAAGTGGGTATCCTGAAGGGCAAAACGGCGGCAGCGATGATGCAAACCCTGCTGGCAGAATGCGAGGATCAATCGGTGATCTTCGGCTTCGGCAACATCAAGGGCACGGGCGAGCTGCTGGTGAATCACTGGAAGGCGATCGGCGAGATTTATGGGTTATGAGATTACGTTTATCGGCCTGCTGGTTGCGCTGCTCTATATCGGCATTACGGGCTGGTATCCCGGCGGCATCATCGTGCCGAGCTATTTGGTTTTGTTCGTCGATCAGCCGGCACGTATTGCCGGTACTCTGCTGGCCGCGCTGTTGACGCTGCTGTGCTACAGAATCGCTTCACACCATCTGATCCTTTTCGGCCGGCGGCGTTTCGTGTTCATGATCTTGGTTGGCGGAATCTGGACTTTGCTCTGGCTGGCAATTCTCCCGGCGGTGTTGCCGTTGTCGCTCGAATTCAGAGTCATCGGCTGGGTGATTCCCGGCTTGATCGCCAACAACTTCGAACGCCAGGGCGTGTTGTTGACGACTGCTTCGCTGGTCACGGTTACAGTGGTGACCTATTTGCTGGGAAAGATAATTCAATAGGTTCGTAGTAGCGCCTTTAGGCGCGCAACTTTCAAAATGGGTTTGCACTCCCGAATGCCAGCGCGATGCCCAAGCTTGATACTACAACGTCAAGTCGAATTCTATTGCACAGACAAATGGCGCCCCATGGGGCGAAATGCAGAAGCGAAGGGCAACGCCCTGGAAAATCAGTCGTCATGAAACAACACCGAGCCCCATCGGGGCGCCATAGAAACACACCAGAAATGCCGCCCGGTCAGGGCTAGATGTGATGAACTTTGACAGTTCCCAGGGCGCTGCCCGTGGGCTATTACATGTGACCCCGTCGGGGTCAAGCTGGCCTTCTTGAGAAGCCAGTGTACTTGACGTTGTAGTGTTGAGCAAGACGCTTAAGGGCGTCACTACAAACGACGCCTTAGGGCGCACAGCTTTCAAAATGGGCTTGTACCCCCAAATGCCAGCATGATGCCCTCACTCCTCAAAAGAAGAGATCACCTCCCCTCCCGGCAAAAGTCCGATCGTGTGATCATTGCCGCCGGGCTGGTGAGCCTGGCGGTCTTGGTGGTAATCAAAATCGCTTCGCCGCGCAGTCCCTTGCCCTATGCCGATCAAATGCGCACTGCCGCGCGCTTCATGGAGCAGGCCACTGCAATCGTCAGCAGCGGCTACGTCGCGGCCGGCAACCAGATCGATGCCACGATCGACCCCAATCACACCGGCCTGGTTGGCCCGAAAAACTCGGATTTGACCACTACGCTCGGCCAGCTCGAAGCCAAACGCACAACCACCAACCCCAACATGGCCGCACTGCTCGTTCATTTGCTGCATCAGGCCGGCGTGCAGCCGGGTGACACCATCGCGGTCGGCAGCTCGGCCTCCTTTCCGGCGTTGCTGCTCGCCACCCTCGCGGCCGCGCGCGCGATGGAAGTCTATCCCGTCGTGATCCTCTCGCTGGGCGCTTCCGCCTATGGCAGTACCACGGTTGATTTCAATTTGCTGAGCATTTACCAACTTCTGCTCCGCGCAGGGGCATTTGCCATTCCACCGGCCGCCATTTCGCTCGGCGGGGAGAGAGATACTGGCCAGGATTTCGAACCGGAGGTCAAAGAACGCTTGCTTCAACAAATTCAGCGAAGCGGCATCCCCTTCATTTATGAGCCTGATCTCCAAAAGAACGTCGCGCGGCGGATGAAAATATATCAGGGTCATTCCGCCGCCGGCAGAATTTCCGCTTTCGTCAATATTGGGGGCAACTACGCCGATCTGGGCACGAGTGCGCTGGTGCTTGAAGTCAAGCCTGGATTGAACCGGAACCTCGCGCTTCCGGCAGAATCGGAACGCGGCGTGCTGTTCGAGCTGGCGGCACAGGGCATCCCGTGCATACATCTGCTGTTCATCAAAGGGCTGGCCATGAAATACGGCCTGCCGTGGGACCCAATTCCATTGCCTAAACCGGGCGACATGCTATTGACCAATTCCTTGCTGTGATGGCTTTTTCAAATAGAGGAGAGAATCATGTACCACAAACGAGCATCGTTGTTGCTGGCCGCGCTCATCGCCATGATTGGCTGGTTCGGCCTGTCCGCTGCTGTGGCGCAGGAATGCAGAACCCATGACGGCGCTTGCGCCGATGATCAATGCACCGTGGTCATGGTCGGCAAGAAAGCCTCGGTTGACGGCTCGGTGATTTCGACCCACACCTGCGACTGCGGTTTTTGCGATTGGACCTGGCGCTACGTGCCGCCGGCTGATCATGCGCCGGGCGCCACCCGCAAGATCTACTATTTCGATCAGTTCACCACCGACCATCCCAGCAAGGGCCTGCGCTGGGACGCCATCGACGACAACTACGCCGGACTCGAAATTCCGCAAGTCAGCCACACCTACGGTTATCTGCACGGCGCCTTCGGATATGTCAATGACAATCAAGTGGCGCTGGGCGAATCCACCATCGGCTGCCGCGAGCAAATGCAAAACAACACCTCGGCGCCGAAGTTCGACATCACCATGCTGACGATGATTGCGATGGAGCGCGCGAAAACCGCGCGCGACGCGATTCAGATCATGGGCGATCTGGCGGTGAAATACGGCTACGGCCACACCGATGAAGGCGAGATGCTTTCGCTCTCCGATCCCAACGAAGTGTGGGTATTCGAAATCATGCCGGTGGGGCCGTTGTGGACGCCGGAAAGCGGCAAGCCGGGCGCGGTGTGGTGCGCGCAACGCGTGCCCGACGATCACGTCAGCGTGTGCCCCAACGAATCACGCATCGGAGAAATCGATCTCAACAACAAAGACTATTTCATGGCCTCGACGAATGTCATCTCGTTTGCCGTCGAGCAGAAGCTCTATGACCCCAAGAGCGGCAAGCCCTTCAACTGGAAGCGCGCCTACTCGCCGAGCGAATTCAGCGCCACCAGCTCGAACGGCTCGCGTGGCCGCTTGTGGCGTTTCTTCGATTTGGTTGCGCCCTCGCAGAAATTCAGCCCGGACACGCCCAACATGGATTTGCCCTTCTCCATCAAGCCCGAGAAGAAATACTCGGTGAGTGACGTGATCTGGCTGCTGCGCGACAAGTTCGACGGCACGCCGTTCTACACCGCACGCGGCCTGCAGGGCGGGCCGTTCGAAAATCCCAACCGGCTGCCGTACGGCTTCACACTCGACGGCAAGAAGTACAACACCTCGCGCTGCATCGGCGTCAATCGCGCGGAATATGTCACCGTCATCCAGTGCCGCGACTGGCTGCCCAATCCCATCGGCGGACTGGTGTGGATCGGCTGGGGCGCGCAGGATACCGACTGCTTCATGCCCTTCTACCAGGGCGTGACGCGCATTCCGGAGTCTTTCAAGATCGGAGATCACTGGACCTTCGACCGCAAGTCCGCGCGCTGGGCCTTTGACTACGTCGACTTTCACACCCAGGTGGTTTACTCGCATGCCATCAAGGAAGTGCGAAAAGCCCAGGAAAAATGGGAGAAACCGCTGCTGGAGCGCACCCCGGAAATCGATGCTTACGCGCTGCAGCTTTACAAAAAATCGCCCGAGCAGGCGCGGCAATATCTCACCGACTATTGCATCAACAATGCCAATCTGGTGATCAATGCCTGGTGGGAATTGGGCGACGAGCTGCTGGTGAAATTCAACCACCTCTGGTATTACGATATTCAGGAACGCAAACGCAAACCGCTGGAGTATCCCGAGTGGTGGCTGCGGGAGCTGGTGCGCTACAACAATCTGCAACCGCAACCGGAAGCACAGCCCTAACCCGTGGCGCGCCGGACGTGCGCGTGACATGCAGTCGATGCACGAGCAGGCCCGGCGCCGCCGCAATTTCTCAAGGAGATTGATGATGAAGCAAATATGCCAGACGTTGGGTTTGTTGCTGCTCGCCGGCGGGCTGCTGGTGCTGCCGGCACAGGCGCAAGACAACGTGCCCAAGGCCAAACTGCCGGTGCTCACCACCTCGGCTGGCCAGAGCGCGGATGTGAATACTCTGAATGTGATCATGGAACAAGCCGAAGTCAGCTTCGATTATTGTGATGTGCCGACCGCGGCGATGGTCAAGGCCGGCGTCGGGCTGGGCGGCGCGAAAGCCAAAACGGGCTTTCATGTGGAAATCAACACGGATCTCAATCAATTCAAAGCGGGCACGCCTTATCAAACCGTCATCTTCGCGATTGGCGCCAGTTTGAAGGGCATGGGTGCCTCCGGCTTGACGGTGGAAGCCGAAGTCAAACGCCTGACGGAGATCATTCAGCATTGCAAGCAGAACAAGATCTTCATCATCGCGGTGCATGCCGGCGGTGAATCCAAACGCGGCGCGCCGGGCAGCGACAACGAAAAGATGATCGAGGCGGTGGCGCCGTTCGCGAACTACCTCGTGGCAGTGAAGGACAGCAACAAGGACGGACGATTCACCAAAATTGCCAAGGACGCCGGCATTCCGTTCACGCAGGTCGACTATGCGCTGGGCATCGTTGACGTGATGAAGAAAGCCTTCGAATAATGGCCCTGCACATCGGCGTCATTCTCCTGGTGATGGTGATCGCCTACGCGCTAGCGGCGTGGCGCAAGCTGTCCGTCGAGATATGCATGCTAGCTGCCGCCGTCGCCGGCGGGCTGGCGGGCGCCTTCGTCAGCACGCCTCCTCTGCTCGAATTGGCCCGGCATCTGGTCGAAGGCACGCTCACCTATCTCGACGTCATGCTGGTCTTTGTCACTGCCACGATCTTCATCACCATCGTGGCGGAATCCGGCGGCGTGAACTACATTGTCAGAGGCATCATCCGCGCGTTCTATCGCCAACGCGTGATCGCGCTGCTGTTGTTGATGATCATCATTCTCATCCCCGGCGCCCTCACCGGCGCCGGCAGCATTTCGATCCTGACCGTGGGCGCGGCGAGCGCGCTGGCACTCAGGCACCTGGGCGTGCCGCAGCGCAAAGTCGCGGCCATTCTCTTCATTCTCGCCGGACTGAGCGCGGCCGCCCCGCCGGTGAATATCTGGGCGATGATCGTCTGCGCCGGCACCGCCATTCCGTACGTCGGCTTTGAATTCACGCTCGGCATTCCGGTGTTGCTGCTGGGAACGTTCACGACGCTCACCCTGGGCTGGCAGCGGGAACAACAACGGCCGTTGGCGGAAGTACTCGCGGCCATGCCGGAGGTGCCGGCAGGCATGCGCTGGTGGAAAGTGTCGCTGCCGTTTCTGGTTTTCTTCGGACTGGTGGTCGCGGCGCGCGTTTGGCCGTTTGCCACGCCCATTCTGGGATTGCCGTTGCAGTTTACCATTGCGGCGGTGGTCGCTTTTCTGCTCAGTCCCAAGAAAGTCAACCTGCTCGCCCTTTCGCGCGACACGGTGAAGCTGCTGCTGCCGCTGCTCGCCACCATGGCGATTGTCGGTTCCTTGCAGCAGATCATGACCGCGACCGGCGTGCGCGGCCTGATTTCCTTCGCCGTCATCAGCACGCCGCTGGTGCTGCTTTACCTTCTCCTGATCGTTCTCATTCCGGTATCCGAAGGCGTTTTGACCTACGGCGCCGCCGCGATCATCGGCATTCCCCTGGTCTGGTATCTTGATTCCATCGGCTTGCACGCCACCGTGGTGATTGCCGGCTTGAGTCTGCTCTGGCCGCTGGGCGACGGCCTGCCGCCCACCGCGTTGATCGGTCGCCTCACTGTCATGGTCTCCGGCTACAAAGATTCCTACGGCTCTTTCCTGAAGGCAACCTGGCTGCCGTGGCTCATGATCACGCTGGTTGGAATTCTCATGATCATCTTCAGCGCCAAGCTGAGCTTTCTGGTCGGCTGGAGCATGTAACTCATCTGGAGTCCCGCCATGTCACTCATCATGATTCTATACTATGCCCTCAGCGTCTTCATTGCCGGCATGTTGCTCTGGAATTTCGTCCGCGAGAAGGAAGATCGCGAGAAGATGCTGTTGTACTTGATTGTGTTGCTTCCTTTCATTCTGCGCATTCTGCGGATCAGATAGAAAAAAAGAGCGCGGGCTTCAAGGCCGGGGCTGCGCCTGCCGGCCGGAGGGTTCGCGCTTCCCTGGATTGGAGAGAGGTGAAAATGTCACGTGACTGGAAGATTAAGACGATCTACCTTGCAGTGGTCGGCGCCCTGACCGCGCTTGCCGCCGTGCAGTTTCATCAGCACCGGCATTATCAGCTCCCCATCGTCGCCGGGCCGGGCGTGACGAAAGTGACCAATCTGAGCGATTACTGCGAGAGCTTGCGGGGGACCATGGCCGACACCAAGGTGTTCTTTCTCGAAGGGAAAGAGCCGGGCGGCAAGGTGCTGGTGATGGCCAACACCCATGCCACGGAGATCGACGCGATTTTGGCGGCGCTCATCTTCATCGAGAATGCCGTGGTGGAAAAGGGCACGGTGATCATCATTCCGCAATTCAACCACAGCGCCAGCCGGACCACCAAGCCGGGCGACGGCTACCCGCTCTTCTTTGAAATCCCGACGGCCTGGGGCAGCAAGAAATTCCGCCTCGGCGATCGCGGCGCTTCGCCGCTCGAGCAGTGGCCCGACCCGGATGTTTACGTGCATTATCCCGACAAGCAGTTGCTGTCCTTTCTCGATGCGCGCAACACCAACCGCACCTGGCCGGGCCGGCCGGATGGCCCGCTGATGGAACGCGTCACCTATGCCGCCATGCAGTTGCTGCGCACCGAGCAAGTGGACCTTGCCATCGACGTGCACGGCGCCGAAACCATGTTCCCGGTGACCAACTGCATCGTCGCGCCGGAAAAATCCATGCGCCTCGCCACCATGGCGTCCCTGACGGTGAAAGCGATGGAGGGATTCGAGAACCACGTCGAGCCTTCGCCGCAGGGCTTTCGCGGCCTCTCCCACCGCGAGATCGGTGATTTTTCCGAGACCCTGCCGTTTTTGTTGGAAGCGCCTTTTCCCTTTTTGGATCAGCCCACCGGTCCCAAGACGATTGCTTTGCTGTTGACCGGAAAAGATCCGTTTCTCCTGAGCTTGGCCAAGCAGAAGAAGCTTTTTGTTCCCTATGATGAAACCGGCTGGCCGGTGAGCCAGCGGGTGGGGCAGCATTGCTCCGTGGCCCTGGAAATCATCAAGCAATTCTCGCGCAAGAATGCCGAGCGGGCAATCGTGGTCGGCAATGTCCCGCGCTATGCCGAGATCGTGGAAAACGGCGTGGGCCATTACTATCATGATCCGCGCCAGGTGCCCAAGGAGAATATTTATCAGAATTAGATTTTCAGGAAAGCAGGCTCATAACGATCAAGTCGAATTACGCAACCAGATTACGTTCAGGCCCGCGAAACACGCCAAGAGGATTTTCGCGCTTTTTTCGTGTATTTCGCGGGTACTGAGTTCAAGCCCGTCCAAGTGGAAGTGTCTCACGCGTGACCTGTTCCCTCAATTCGTAGAAGTGGCCTCTGGATATGTCATTCAGGCGAATCTTGTGAAATATTTAGCACTGTGCCCAGGTCTTCACAGGATCCTGGCAGGATGACAATGATAATGGATTCACTTCTCAAGGAAACAGTGCACGAGATTTCAAGGAGATTCCATTATGAAGAACGAGAAAACCGGCCTCCTGACCAGCGGCAATATTGCCAAGACGCTGGGCGTTTCCGACGCCAAGGTGAAAAAGGCGATCGAAGACCTGAAGATCAAACCCGAGGCCAAGAAGGGCGTCTGCAACTATTACGCGCCGGGCGCGCTGGCCAAGATCAAAGCGGCGCTGCAATAAAGGCCTTCTCCACTCACTGCGTACCCTTGCATTCAAGCTGAATCATGATGAAAATGGAATATGCGGCGCTGGCAGGTTGGTGGATCCTCTGGTGTGCGATTCACAGCGGCATGATTTGGGTAACCGTCACTGACAATCTCAAGCGCCGGTTGGGGGGAAAATTTCGCTTCTATCGTTTGTTTTTCAATTTGACCGCGATCGTGACGATCATCCCCGTCATTCTTTACGGGCGTTCATTGCGCTCTCCCGTCATCTTCCGCTGGGAAGGATTCATGATCGTTTTGCAGTTTTTGCTGTTCGCCATGGGAATCTGGCTGTTCCTCGCCGGCGCGCGGCATTATGACCTGCTGCAATTCCTCGGTCTGCGCCAAATCCGGACGGGCGCTTCCCACGGCACACTCACGGCGGCCGGCGGGCTGCACACCACCGGCATTCTTCGCCTCACACGACATCCCTGGTATCTGGGCGCCATCCTGCTGTTATGGACGGGCGATTTAAATCTCTCCACGCTGATTGGAAATATCATCCTCACCCTTTACCTGATCGTCGGCACGGTGCTGGAAGAACGTAAGCTCGTTCTCGAATTTGGTGACGACTATCGCCGCTATCAAACGCAGGTCTCCATGCTTTTCCCGTTCAAATTTCTCGCCTCGAGATTCCGGCGGTTTGAGCAAACGCCAACGCGAAAGTCAAATTAGGCCATAGGGCGTGCAAAGTTAGAATAAGATTATGGACCACAAAGTAAGTATATGAACCGCAGAGACGCGGAGAACGCAAAGTCTCAAAATCAAGAGAATCTTTCTCCACGTTCTTCGCGTCTTGGCGGTGAGCTTTTTGTGTGAATGGCGCGGGCGTGTGCCTAAATATTCACAAGATCCTTACTGGATGACAGATGGATGACACCTGGATGACAGTGGTGGCGGATACATCGTGCGAAGCAACAGAGTACGAATCGGACTTATTGCTGCCCGCGGGTTTCAGGTTTCAGCTTGTCTGAAATCTCGCATAAATTCTGGCGTTTGAAACTCGGAATAGAACTCCAAAAGATTCCCAGCGCGGATAAACCGCAACTCAAACGAAAATGCCGCCGGCTGGCAACAACCCAATTGATGGAAAAGCCCGGGAGCAGTTGGGCGGTTTCCCGCGATTGGCATTTTTCTCCGGTCACGGCAACGATTTCGCTTTGAAATTACCATCGCTGGTCTTGTCCTCCGCCTCGGTTTGCGCCAGCGCCGGAAACAGCCGCGACATTTTGCTGGTCAGGGTCGTGCGCGGAATCTGCAACAGCCGCGCTGCCTCGCTGATGTTGTTCCCGCTTTTCTTCAGCGCCCACCCGATGATTTCCTTCTCCCGCAATTGCATGAACTCATCGAAAGCCGGATAACTCTCCAGCGCCTGTTCGCGGCTCACTGCCGGCGGCACGGCCACGGGCAAGCCCAGAGCCGCAGCCGCCACTGGGCCGGCGCGCGACAAAGCCACCAGCCGCTCGACGCAGTTCTCCAGCTCGCGCACGTTGCCGGGCCAGCTATGGGCGCCGCAGGCGGCAAGAATCTCCGCGGTGATCAAACCGCTCTGCTGCGCGGCACCGTGCTTGCGCAGCAAATGCTCGATCAAAAGCGGAATATCCTCTTTCCGATCGCGCAACGGCGGCAGCCGCAGCGACAGAATGTTCAAGCGATAGAACAAATCTTCGCGAAACAGCTTGTCTTCCACCCGCTTGCGCAAATCCACTTTGGTGGCGGCGATCACCCGCACGTCGACGCTCAAACTCTCCGACCCGCCGACGCGCGTAATCTCACGTTCCTGCAGCACGCGCAGCAGTTTCACCTGCATGTGCAGCGAGAGATCATCGATGTCATCGATGAACACCGTGCCTTGATGGCCGCGCTCGAAATAGCCGTAGTGCCGCCGGATCGCGCCGGTGAACGCGCCCTTCTCGTGACCGAACAACTCGCTCTCCAGCAGGGTCTCGGGGATGCCGCCGCTGCTGACCACGACGAAGGGATGCTTGCGCCGCGGGCTGGCTTGATGCACCGCGCGCGCGACCAGTTCCTTGCCCGTGCCGCTCTCGCCTTCGATGAGAATGGTGGAGTCGGTTTGCGCCACCAACTTCACCTGCGCCGCCAGGTGCTGCATCGCCGGTGAACTGCCGATCAAGCGCCGTTCTTCCAACACACGCAAACGGGTCTTGAGCTGCTGGTTTTCACCTTCCACCTCCGTCAGGCGCTGAATGTTGCGCAACATCGACAGCAGCTTTTCGGGCGAGAAGGGCTTGGTGAGATAATCGTAGGCGCCGAGTTTCAACGCGGTGATCGCGGTATCGACGGTGGCGTAGGCGGTGATGAGGATGACCTTGCAATTCGGCGCGCCGGCGAGCACCGCACTCAGCACCTCCAGGCCGCCGGCTTTGGGCAGGCGGAGATCGGTGATCACTACTTCGTGGCCGGCTTTGGCAAACAGCTCCAAGCCTTCCTCGGCCGTGCTCGCCGCCGCCACCTCGAATCCTTCCTTGCGGATGATGCTGGCCAGCGTGGTGCGGGAGATTTTCTCGTCTTCAATGATCAGAACTTTCATGGTCTTCATCCACGCGCAGGGTAATCGTGAAGGCCGCGCCCTGGCCGGCCGCGCTCTGCACGCTGATGCGGCCGCCGTGCCGTTCCACGATGCTCTGGCACACGGCCAGGCCCAAGCCGGTGCCGGTGCCGATCTCTTTGGTGGTGAAGAACGGATCGAAAATGCTCGGCAGGTCTTCCGCGCGAATGCCGATGCCGTTGTCCTTCACCGTCAGAAACACACCGCCGTCCTGGCGGCCGGCAGTGATCGTGATTTCGCCGCCCGGACCCACGGCGTCATAGCTGTTCAGCAACAAATTCATCACCACTTCCTGAAAGAGCTGGTGATCGATCGCAACCAGCGGCAGGTCCGCCGGCAGATCGAGGGTGACGCGCAGCTTTTTTTCTTTCAGGCGAAGATCGAACAGGCTCACCACTTTGCGGGTGGCGGCGGCGATGTCGAGGCGGCTCACCGAGGAAGCGCGCTGCCGCGCAAAGCCCAGCAGCTTCTGCACCACGGTTTCGATGTTGCTGATCTCCTCTTCAATCAAGGCCAAATACTGCTGCGTCTGCGCCGTGTTTTCGGGTTCCCGCCGAATGGCATAAAGGCACGAGCGAATGCCGTGCAGCGGATTATTCACTTGATGCGCGACGCCGGAAGCGAGACGGCCGATGGAAGCCAGTTTCTCTGCCTGATAAACCTGGCGCTGCGCACTCTCGATTTGCGCCAGGGATTGCTCGATGCGCTGTTTCATCAAGTCGAAGCGATCGAACAGAAAGGCGATGTCATCCACCGTGCCGGAGGAGGGACTGGCGGGGCCGCCGGCAAACTCCACGCTGTCGATTTCCTTGACCAGCCGGCTGAGCGAGGCGGTCAACCGGCTGGCGAGAAAGTGCAAGACCACGAGCGTGGCGCAGGAGACGATCATGGTGGTGACGAACAGCAGCACGAACAGCAACCGTACCTGCTTGCGGATGGGCGCGGCGTCAAAGCCGATGGCCGCGGTGCCCCAGACTTTGCCCGCAATGTGCAACGGCAGCCGGGATTCGATCACCCAGGCAAAATGGGGATCGCGAAAAAGGCGGCCGGCGGCCGGCGGCCGGCCCGCAGCAGGCGCGGCAGCGGGAATGGCGCCGGCGGATTGCGCGGGACTGAGGGCGAGCGTCTGATCCTGGAGATCGCGCACCACCACGTATTTCACATTGTCGAGCGAGCGCATGAAGTCATCCAGGTAGGTCTGCAGCACGCCTTCCCGGCTGCCGCCGAATTGCTCCTCTTCGATCAAGGCATCGATCACCGCCACCGCGAACGTTCGCGCAACCGCGACCGCGGAATCGTATTGCCTGGCGATGATGATCTCGCGCCACTGAAACAGCAACACCTGCGATATGATCAACAACAGCGCCAGCAGCACGCCGCCGGTCACCAGCAGAATGCGCATGCGCAGCGTGGCTTGCAAGGGAAAAGTGTCGCTCATGCGGGCCTCCGGAGGGCGTGGGCGCGATCGGGCTTCATCGTGATTCCAGGCGGGTGGTATCGGCGGCGACAATGGCGGCCACCGCGGCATAATCGGCATCCGAAGCTTCCACAAATCCGTTGACGAATTCGCCATCCCAGTTGCGCGTCGTTCCCTTGCGACGGTGCTCCTCCTGATTGACCGCCAACAGCGCGGTTTTCATGGCGGCAATCAGCTCGCGGTCGTAATCGGCGGCCACGGCAATCGGCGAGCTGGGAATGGGATCGGAATAAAGCACGGCATGCACGCCGTGGCCGATCAGGTCCTTCACCAGATATTCGCGCGTCACCCCGGCATCGAAGTTGCCATTCAGCACTTGTGCGATCACGGTGTGATGATGGGGGAAATTGTGTACCTGGGCGAGATCACGAGAGGACAGGCCATGCCGCGCGAGTTCGTAATCGAGCAGCCAATGCGAGGAAAACGATTCGCGCGCGGGCAGCGCGAGTTTCTTGCCGCGCAAGTCGGGCAGAGAAACGATGGCCGCTTGCGGATGGGCGATGAGCACGGAACGGGAAACCGGCGCGAAGTTTTCATTGAGCGGCTTGAGCACCGGGATGACGCCGTATTTGGCGTGCGCCTTCACATAGAGATAGGAGCCGAGAAAAACCGCGGAGGCGCGGCGCGTGATCAAATGCTGCAGGGCCTCGTTGTAATCCTGGCTGAGCAGAAGTTCGAAACGGTAGGGCGTGTTGGCGGTGAGATAGTCCATGATCGGCTGATAACCGCGATAGAGAATGCGCGGCCGGTAGCGCGAGATGACGCCGATGTGCACCACCGGTTTTTTGAGAGCGAGGGAATCGACCGTGTTGGCCTGCGCGGGCGGGAACTCCCTTGCGAAATCCATCACGATCAGGTAGAAGAGCGCGGTGAGCGCGGCGATGGCAAGCAATCCGGCAGGCAGCAACAACGGCGCGCGCCGCCAGCGTAGATTTGGCCGCGGGTTCAATCGGGTCATGGTTCGTCGGTCATGTGCGTCCAATAACCGTCGCTGTCCCTTGTTGCATTATCGTCACAGATGATGTCGAATCTTCGTCAATATGACGATATTTCGTCAGCGACTGCCCCCAACCTGCAACACCCACCCCTAAATGTCAAGTGAAAACATGGGGCGGCCGTTTCCAGCCGGTGGCATGGGGATTGTAATTTGACGCTTTATTCACGCCTATCGGCTCCTCACGCTGGAGCCTGCGGCAACGCCGGCGCGACAGCACGCCCATTTGACCACGATAACAGTCACGGAGACCGGGAATGGAAAAGATCATTGCCCGCTGGGAATGGCGGACGTTCGGCCACGCTTTCGGCGTCGCCGAGGAAAAAATCAAAACCTATCCCGCCAAAGTGCGGGAGAGTTCAGAGGTGTACATTCTGTCGGCGCGCAGCATGGACAACACCAAGATCCGCGACGGCCTCATGGACATCAAGTATCTGGTTCAGGTGAACGAAAACCAGCTTGAACAATGGTATCCCTTGATGAAGGCGGGCTTCCCCATTCAACCCGAACAACTGCAGCAAACGCTTAAAGCCTGGAAGATCGAAATCCCGGAGGCGGACCTGCGCGAGTATTCCTACGATGAATTCTTGGACGTCCTGGTGAAACGCCATCCGCTGCTCGCGATGGTGCACGTGTACAAAGAACGGCACGGCTACACCATCAACAACTGCATCGTCGAGATTGCCAACTTGAAATTCGACAATCAGCCGATCCGCACCATTGCGGTGGAGCATGAAGATGCGGCGTTGGTGTATGACACCGTGCGCATGTTGAGTCTCGCAGGTTTGGAAAACACCAACTATCTGAAAGCGCTCAAGCGCTTTGCCGCGATGCCCTGAGGGAAAGGAGCGCCGCCGTGCCCAAACCGGCCTCGTTGCCCGCGCCTGTGGTCCGGCGTGGAGACGAGGCCGGCGGGCGCAAGCGGCGATCGTGCAACGAACATTGGCGCGCCTGACCGAGGTTGCGCTGAGCATCTCCCCAACCTGAATCGGAGCGTGAACATGGCCAAAGAAGTCGAAAGAAAATTCCTGGTCAAAGGTCTCGAGTGGAAGCGCCTGGCCGAGGGGGTGGCCTACCGCCAGGGCTATCTCTCCACCGTGAAAGAACGCACGGTGCGCGTGCGCACCGTGGGCGATAAAGGCTATCTCACCATCAAGGGGCTGACCGTCGGCGTCACGCGCAGCGAGTTCGAATACGAAATCCCCGTGGCCGACGCCAACGCCCTGCTCGACGATTTGTGTGAGCGGCCGTTGATCGAAAAAAACCGCTACAAAGTGGCGCACGCGGGATTGACCTGGGAGATCGACGAGTTCTTCGGCGAGAACAACGGACTCGTCGTGGCGGAAGTGGAGCTGCAGGATGCCCAGCAAAAGATCGAGCTGCCGGCCTGGATCGGTGAAGAAGTCTCCGGCGACCCGCGCTATTTCAATGCCAATTTGATTAAACACCCCTACACGAAATGGCAGCCGTAACGACTGAGACGCTGGACGACATTCTCGACCTCGAGAAGCACAAGCTGTCCGTCATCCCGCAGAAGCAAGCCACGCCGGTGGAGCAGTGGCTGAAATATGTCAGCGTGCCGGTGGGATTTTTGATTTTCGGCCTGCTCTACTTCATGCCCACGCCCGCCGGCCTGACCGCCGCGGGCCAGGCCGTGCTCGCCAGCTTCGCGCTGGCGCTGGTGCTGTGGATTTCGGAAGCGATCCCCACCCACGTCACCTCGCTGGTGCTCATGGTGTTTCTGGTGTTTCTCAACGGCTGGGACATGAGCAGCGTGCTGGGCTCGCTGGGCTACGATGTCATTTGGTTGAATGTGATGGCGTTCGTGCTCAGCTCGTTGCTGGTGAAAACGCAGCTTGCCAAACGCATCGCGCTCAACCTGATCGTCCGTTTCGGGCACCGCGGCATGCCGATGCTGCTGGCCTTCGTGATTTTGCAGCTCTCGCTGGCACCCTTGATTCCCGCCACCGCGGCGCGCACCGTGATCACCCTCCCCATCATGCTCATCGTGGCCGCGATCTACGGCTCCACCAGCGAAAAGCCCAACAGTTTCGGCAAGAATCTGCTGCTGCAGAATCTCATCGGCATCAACGTCGCCTCCTCCGGCTTCCTCACCGGCAGCACCGCCAACATCATCGCCATCGCCTTCATCTACAATCTCGGCGGCACCAAGGTCTACTACAGCGACTGGATGTTCGCCAATCTGCCGCTGGTGATTGTGCTGTTGCTGGTCACCTGGTATCTCGGCCCCAAGCTCATCCTGCGGTTGAAACCGGAATGCGCCACGCCCCACATCGCCGGCGGCATCGACGCACTGAAGCGCCAGTTGGACAAGATGGGACACATCACCGCGCTGGAGAAAAAGGGCGCACTGATTTTCGGCGCCGTCGTCCTGTTGTGGGTCACCGACCGGTTTCATCGCAGCCTGTTCGGCTTCGAGATCGATCCGGTGATGGCGGCCTTGGTGGGCGGCATCATTGCCCTGCTGCCCCGCATCGGCATTCTCAAATGGAACGAAGCCGACATTCCCTGGCATCTGATGCTGTTCAGCGCGGGCGCCTATGCCGGCGGCCTGGCGCTCAACGATACCGGCGCGGCGCAATGGGTGATTTCCCAAATCTTCACGCGCTTGAATTTCAGCCATGACATCAGCTTCTGGCAGGTCTACGTCATCGTCATTGCGCTCATGCTCTATTCGCATCTGGTGTTCACCAGCAAGACCATGCGCACGATCATTCTGATTCCCTTCATCATCTCGCTGGCGCGCGAGCTGGGTTTCAGTCCGCTGGCGCTCGCCCTGCCCGCGGCTTTCACCATCGATTGGGTGATCGGCCTGCCGATCAGCGCCAAGCCCAACGTCATTCTCTTCACCACCGGCCAATACTCGGTGTTGGAGAACATTCGCTATGGCGTGATCGTGGCCACCATCGGCCTGGGCCTGCTGATCATCGCCGGCTTCACCTGGTTTCGCGTGCTCGGCATCACGCCCTAGCGTTGCCGGCGCGTGGCCGCCGGGTTCATTTCATTTCGGCAGGAATCGCATGCGTGTCAATCTCATCATTCTCGGCCTGCTGCTCGCCGCAGCACCGGCGGCTCTGGCCGCGGGGCGGGTCTTGCGGATGACGGAGACGCTCTCGTTGGCGGCCGACGGCAGCGCCCAGGTCAGCGTGCAGTTCAACGCAACCGCCGCGGCCGGCGACACGCTTATTCTGCCCTATGCCTTCACCGCCTGGCCGGATACAATTGTGCACGGCGGGAAGATCGGCAGCGCGACGGAACGCCTCAGCCACGGCCGGCGCCAGCTCATGCTCACGCTGGCGGAGAGCGTCACGGCGCAGGACACGCTGCGCTATGCCTTCGCCTTGCAGCAGGCGACGCCGCTGGGCGGGCCGGCCAAGCAGGATTTCGGCAACTACGATCTGTCCTATCGCATGGTACACACGTCTCCGGCGCCGCTCGAGCGCTTCACCGTGGCAATCATTCTGCCCGAGCATTTCGTCGTCAACACCATCCAGTCGAGCACGCCCGCCCGTCCGGCCAATGCCGGCACGTCGCCCTACAAGCTCGGGATGATCGCCGGCCGCCACCGCGTGACCTTGACCGACTCGACGGTGCTGCAGGGCGAGGTCGTGGCGCTGGCCTTCCAGACGAAATCCGGACGCAAATCGCCCCTGTTCATCGCGGTGCTGGTGTTGATCGCCGGCATTTATCTGCTTCTGTTTCGCGATCTCGTGTTTCCCGGCCGCAGCAAGGCATAAGCCATGGCACTCCTGTTCAAAAACACCAAGCTGGTTGAGCTGCAAATCGACGAGTATCTCGATCAGATCGTGCAGGGCGGGCTGGTGTTCAAAGAGGGCGTGCGCTTCTATCTCGAAGGCCGCAGCGAGGAGTTCGAAACGCATCTGGCGCTGCTGCGCGAGATGGAGAACAAGGCTGACACGCTGCGGCGCAACATCGAAAGCCAGCTCTATCTGCGCACGCTGATTCCCGAATCGCGCGGCGATGTGCTCGGCCTGCTGGAAAGTGCCGACAAGGTGTTGAACATCATCACCGACACCTTGCTGGAGTTTTCCGTGGAGATTCCCAGCCTGCCCACCGAGGTGCACCAGCAGTTCCTGGACCTGGTGGATTACGCCATCAATTGCAGCGAGCACACGGTCGGCGGCATTCGCGCTTATTTCCGCAATCTCGCGGCGGTGCGCGACCACATCAACAAGGTCCAGCTCTACCGCCGGGAAACCAACCGCATGGCCGAGACCATCAAACGCACCATCTTCCGGCGGCGCATGGCGCTCAGCCGCAAGATTCACGTACGCTACTTCAGTTACCACGTCGAGCGCATCGCGGAGCAGGCCGATGACGTCTGTGACCGGCTGGCGATTGCCGCGATCAAGAAGTACGAATAGCAATGAGCGCCACCACTCTGTTTTTCATCAGCAGCGGCATCTTTCTCGGCTGGTCGCTGGGCGCCAACCACGCGGCCAATGTCTTCGGCACCGCGGTGATGTCGAAGATGGTGCGCTACCGTGTGGCCGCGATTGTGGCCGGCATTTTCGTGACGCTGGGCGCCGTGTTTGGCGGCGCGGGAACGACGCAGACCATCAACCAGCTCGGCGCCGTCAATGCCCTGGCCGGGAGTTTCACCGTGGCGCTCGCCGTGGGCGTGGCCGTGGCGTGGATGACGTATCTCAAGCTGCCGGTCTCCACCTCCCAGGCCATCGTCGGCGGCATCATTGGCTGGAACTTGTTTACCGGATCACCGACCGACACCAACGCCATCGTCAAGATCGTCAGCACCTGGGTCACCAGCCCGCTGCTGGCCGCGTTCTTTGCCTTCGTATTGTTCCTGCTGCTGGAACGCACGCTCAAACGCGCGCGCATCCACCTGCTGGAAATCGATGCCTACACGCGCGCCGGTTTGCTGATCGTGGGCGCGCTTGCCTCCTTTGCGCTGGGCGCGAACAACATCGCCAATGTGATGGGGCTGTTTGTGCCGGCCTCGCCCTTTCACGATGTCACGTTGGGCCATGGCCTCACCTTCAGTGGAACGCAGCAGTTGTTCCTGATTGGCGGACTCGCGATTGCGATCGGCATCTACACCTACGGCCAGCAGGTGATGGTCACGGTGGGCAGCGATCTCTACCGCATCACGCCGCTCTCCGGCCTGGTGGTAGTGCTGGCCGAGTCGATCGTGCTTTTTCTGTTTTCCTCGCAAACGCTGGAGGCTCTGCTGCTCCGGCTGCATCTGCCCACGATTCCATTGGTGCCGTTGTCGAGCACGCAGGCGGTGATCGGCGCGGTGGTGGGCGTCGGCATGGCCAAGCAGGGCCGCCCGGTGAATCTGCGCGTGCTCGGCAAGATCGCCGCCGGCTGGGTGATTGCGCCGCTGGCGGCCTTGCTCATGACTTTCATCTCGTTGTTCTTCGTGCAGAATGTTTTCGAGCAGCGCGTCATCGCGGCGCAGCCGGCTGCAGCTCCGCTCGTTGCGACCGCCGCGGCGCCGGCAGGATTATCCGGCCCGTTCTTCGCGCCGTGATGCGCCGGGAGCGCGGCTCCGTTTGCCGGCGCGTTCAGGCAATGGCTCATGACAGCGCCGGTTGCGCTCCGCGCAGAACCGTCATTCATTCGTCAGCAGTAAGGGAAACGTACTCTATCACCCCACACATGCAAGGGAGGTAAATCATGAGAAAGTTCGCGCTCATTTTCTGCGGACTGTTGTTGCTGCTCGGGCCCGGCCTGGTGCTCGCGCAAAGTGAAGGCATTGCCGAGGGCCCCAAGGTGCCGCTGGGCACGGAGGCGCGTTCCGGCAAGCTGTTCTTTGAATCCGAGGACGGCCAGTTTCAGTGGTGGCTCGATTCGCGCATTCAGGCTGACGGCGCGCTCTATTTCGAAAACAAGAATCGTCTGAGCAACGGCACCATCATGCGCCGCGCCACGCTGGCGCTCAAAGCCGTGCTGTGGAAAAACTGGCAGGCGGAAATCGATCTCGATTTCGGCGACGCCGTACTCGATGCCCGCGACATTTGGATGCGCTATAACTTTCCCAACCGCGGGCTGGCGCTGCAGGTCGGCAACTTCAAAGAACCGTTCGGCCTGGAGCGCCTCACCAGCTCGCGGTTGCTGACTTTCATGGAACGGGCAAGCGCCACCAATGCTTTCGCGCTCGGCCGGCGCATGGGTTTTGCCGCGCGCTACTGGACCGACCACGGCCAACTGACGCTGGGCGTGTTCGGGCATGAGCTGGGCACCAAGATCGACAAAGGCACGCAAGACGAAGGTTATTCGGTCAATGGCCGGCTCACGGTGGCGCCGATCAACAAAAAGGGCAGTACGCTGCATCTCGGCTTTGCCGCGGCCTCCAAAACGCCGGACGCGGTCTCCGATCTCCCGGCCAACACCATCGAGATCAATGCCCGCACCGAGACTTATGTCTTCGATCCCAAGCCGCTGCACACCGGCGACATTCGCGATGTGAACTACTATGATCGCTTCGGTGGTGAGCTGGGCGGCGTCAAAGGCCCGTTCTACTTCCAGGGCGAGTTCATCGCCACGAAGGTGCACCGGTGGTACGGCAAGCCGATCGCCAAATTTGCCGGCGGCTACGGCACGGTGAGCTTCATGCTGACCGGCGAATCGCGCGTGTATTATGTCGACGAAGGCGAATTCGGCCCGGTGGACAAGCCGAAACGCGATTGGGGCGCATTGGAGCTTGCCGCGCGCTTCAGCAAGCTCGACCTCAATGACGAAGCGGCCGGCATTAAAGGCGGCCAGAGCGACCAGTTGATGCTCGGCCTGAACTGGTACCCCAACATGAACTTCAAGATCATGCTCAACTATTCGCGGGCGATGCTGGACAAGTTCGCCACCAGCAAAGGCCGGATGAACGGCGACGATGAATTCTCCTTCGTGCAAATGCGCTTCCAGGCCTCGCTGTAACGGGACAGAAGCTCGAACTCTCACAGCCGAATACTCGATGAGGTCAACACATGAAAGCCAATACTGCAAAGTATGTTCTCGTGCTTCTGGGCGCGGCGCTGGTGCTTGCTTCCTGCTCACGCAAGGAGCCGCCCCTGGCCCCGGAAGTCGTGGTGGTTCCCGGCAAGGCCGTGATCAATGAAGTCTATTCCCGTGGCGTGCCCACCGATCCGGACTGGGTCGAGCTTTACAATCCCGGCACCACGCCGGTCGACATCAGCGGATATTTGATCTATGATTCCGGCGGGCAAAGTGGCGTGAAACCCAAGAAGGCCATTCCCGCCGGCACTTCGATCACGGCGAAAGGCTATTACGTCATCGTCACGGATGGTTCCGAATCCGCTGACTTCGGCCTGTCCAGTGCGGGCGAGCAGGTTTGGCTGGAGGACACGGCCGGCAATGTCATCGACACCGTGACCTTCACCGCCATGGACGTGACGCAATCTTACGGCCGGCTGCCGGACGGCGGCACCACCTGGCAACTCTGCAACACCATCACCCGCGGCAGTACCAACAAGCCGTAACCGTTTGAGCAGGGAGAAGCCGGCGATCGCGCCGGCTTCTCCCACAGTTTTGGAAGGAGACGAGAACGTGCCCACCGCCCCTCTCCCGCCGCGTTTTACTTCTGCGTTCGTGCGCGCCCTCAGCAAGGCCGCTGCGCTGGCGGCCATGGTGCCCTTGCTCCTCAGCTCATGCCAGCGCAGTGAGCCGGCGGCTCCGGCGACGAAGCCGGCCACCAAAAGTCTCGAGCTCGTCGCGGTGCATGCCATTGCCGTGGGCGAGCCTTCGGGACTGGCCTATGCCGCACGCACGCAAACGCTCTACATGATATCGGATTCGCGTTCCGAAATCTTCACCATTGACAGCACCGGCAAGATTCTGAGCGCATTGCCGGTAGCGGCGCAGGACATGGAAGGGATCACGCTTTCGCCTGGGGCGGATACCATCTATGTCGTCGAAGAAACGGCCTCGCAGGTCACGACCTTCCTGGCCAACGGCGTCAAGCTGTCGTCCTTTCCGGTCATGGTCAGACGCGATCCGAAACACGCGCTGGAGGGCATCACGCTCGATCATCGCGGCCATCTCTTTGTGATCAACGAAAAGAATCCCACCATGCTGCTGGAATTCGCGGGCCGCGTCGAGCTTGCACATCAAGTGCTGGACTATACCTCCGACATTTCCGACATCTGCTACGACGCCGGTAGTGATTGCTTCTGGATTGTCAGCGATGAGTCGAAGAAAGTGATCAAGATCTCGCGCGCCGGCGCCCTGCTCGGCGAATGGGATTGCCCGGCAACGCAGGGCGAGGGCATCGCGTTGATTGGCGGCCGCTTGTATGTCGTCTCCGATGCCGAAGCCAAGCTGTACGTTTTCCATAGACCGTCCTAAGAAAAGGAATCGACAATGAAAACTGGTTGGAAATGGTTGTGCCTGTTCCTGCTGCTGGCCTTTGCGGGCGGGGCGATGGCGCAGCAGGTGTACATGAACGAAATCTATACGCGCGGCGTTGCCACCGATCCCGATTGGATCGAGCTGTACAACGGCGCGGCGGCGGCGGTGGACATTGGCGGCTACAAGATCTACGACAGTGGCGGCAAGGCCGGTACGAAACCCAAAAAAGAGATTCCCGCCGGCACCGTGCTTCCGGCGAAGGGGTTTTATGTTGTGGTCACCGATGGCTCGAATCCCGAAGACTTCGGCCTGAGCAGCGGCGGCGAGGCCGTCTGGCTGGAGAATACCGCCGGCGCGGTGATCGACACCGTTGCCTTTCCGGCATTGCAGACCACCGAATCCTTCGGCCGCTTTCCCGATGGCGGCGCATGGCGAGTGTTGAAAGTGATCACCCGCGGCACGCCCAATGTGTTCGTGGTGATGAATGAAATCTATTCCCGCGGCACGACGGCGGATCCGGATTGGATCGAGTTGTACAACGCCTCGGCCACACCGATCGATCTCGGCGGCTACAAGATCTATGACAGCGGCGGCAAAGCCGGCACGAAACCCAAGAAAGAGATTGCCGCCGGCACCGTGATTCCGGCCAAGGGATTCTACGTTGTAGTCACCGACGGCTCGAATCCTGAAGACTTCGGCTTGAGCAGCGGCGGCGAGGCGGTGTGGCTGGAAAATGCCACCGGTGCAGTGATCGACACGGTGGCGTTCCCCGCGATGGAAACGACGCAGACTTTTGGCCGCTATCCGGATGGCGGCGCGTGGAAGTTGCTGAACGTGATCACACGCGGCACGCCCAATGTCATCGTGCTGATGAACGAGATCTACTCGCGCGGCACCAGCGCGGATCCGGACTGGATTGAACTATACAACAGCTCCGCTGCGCCGATGGACCTCAGCGGTTTCAAGATCTACGACAGCGGCGGCAAGGCTGGCACAAAACCCAAGAAGCAAATCGCCGCCGGCACGGTGATACCAGCAAACGGTTTTTATGTGGTCGTTACTGACGGCTCGAACCCCGAAGACTTTGGTCTGAGTAGCGGCGGCGAGGCCGTCTGGCTGGAAGACTCAACCGGCGCAGTGGTGGATACGGTGGCCTTTCCGGCAATGGAAACGACCCAATCTTTCGGCAGAGTCCCGGATGGGGGTGAGTGGGGTCTGCTCACAACCATCACCCGCGGCGCCACCAACGGCAGCGGCACCGGTGTCACGGACAACGCGCCGATGGTTGCCAGTTTCCGGCTGGAGCAAAACTATCCCAATCCCTTCAATCCCTCTACCACTATTACCTTCACCCTGCCGCGCAATGGCGCGGTTGTGCTGCGGGTCTATGATGCGCTCGGCCGGCAAGCGCGCGAGCTGATCAACGGCTATCGCGCCGCCGGCACGCATCAGGTGATTTTTACTGCCAATGGTCTGGCTACCGGCGCCTATTTTATGAGATTGGAGGCAGCGGACCACGTCATGCAGAAGGCGATGCTGCTGGTGAAATAGTCCGCGCGCCGCACGGCGCCTGCTGTCAGGACGGGTATTCCGCTGCAGCCGCAGCTCAGCTCGCCGCACGGAGCAACTGAAACAACAAAGCCTCGCAGGTTTCTCTGCGGGGCTTTTTTTTGTTGCGAACCCGGCGGCGTGCGGTATGCTTGAGAAGCGAGTCCGGCGCTGCGATTCGGGAAAACATGGCGAAGATTCAGGCGCAGTGCCTCGTCATTTGCACGATGCGACTGGCTGACGCGTGAACGAACTCGCTCAGACAACCCCAAGCAGTCTGCGCGCGGTGCTGTGTCGCCTGCATACACAGGATGATGCTGCGCAACAACTGACCTGCGCGAGCTCTGCTCGAGCCGATTACGCCGAGTGTGTTGCCTCTTGCATGAAATCAGGCATTTGTGCAGCCGCCACCTTTTGGATGCTGCCTGGCATTTGATTTGTGGGGAGGAGAAGCAGCGCGTGGCAAAAAGCGCGCAATGGTACATCCAACTCGGAGGCAGAAACATGAAGGCAGGCCGGAGGCACTTCCGCGACATCTTCGTTGCCTTGCTCGCAGGCGCATGGCTGGTGGGCTGTGCGGCGGATTCGCCGCTTGGCATTCTCTTTTCCCCGCCGGATTGCAGCATTGTTTACATGAGCAAGTATGACAGTGATGTCTCGCGGCGCTGGGCTGAAATTGAGCTGATGGTGCAAAACCGCGATGACAACAGCACGGCCTACAGCGTCGGCTGCACTTTCAAACTCAAACGCGGGAATGTGATCATCGATCGTGGTTTCGCCAGCTTTGGCACGCTCGAACCAGGCGAAGCCGCCATCGCCACGGTTCGCTTCACCGGCATTGAGTCGCATCGTGAGTACAGCTATCTCGAGTACACCTTGTTCTGGTATGACGCGCAGGGCGGCTATTATGAGAACTGACCGGCGGCAGAGGCTGGCGTGCAGCCGGTCTCACGCTCGGTCAGTACACTGTCGCGTTCGAAAGCCTATCCACCACCCTGTCATCCCGCAGGCTCCTGTGAAGATTTGGCCGCGGTGCCGAGTCACTCGAAGTGTCCCTGCGGGAGCTTGGCGGCAACTCATGAGAACCGGTTTCCCCAGGCGTTGCCTGCGCTAATGCATGCCATCCCCATGGGGCTCAGCTTACACCATTTTCTGGCCGAATGAGCCGCACCCCGCCTTTTGTCGTTCCGCGCGAATCTTCTCGGGTACAAAGTCACCTCTTCGACTGAACGATCATTACAGTGCCGGGGAGGATCCTTGCAGCAGCGCAACGACTCTGCATGCAAACGAGAAGCGCAGGCACGTAATCGTACTGTCCACCTCATGAATGTCATCTCTTCTCCGCTCACGGCAGCCAATCCCGCCCACTGCCCGCATTCATTCCAATACGATTTCCGCCAGCACGGGAAAATGATCCGAAGTGAATCTATCGCCACAAGCGTCGGCAATGACCCCATGCCGCAAGACGCTGCAGTGCGAATTGACAAAGATGTAGTCGATGCCGGGGCGCTCCGTGGCGCGGCCAAAGCCGTGAAATGTCCAATCCGGACCATAATGCGGCCGGCGGCTGAGGTGGCGCGCATCCTGCAACTGTGGCCCCGCGGCAGCGCCGTTACCGGTAAGAACTTGATAAACCGGCGAGTCGGCCGTGGCATTGAAATCGCCGGTCACAATAACCGGCGCGTTGACGGATCGGCGTTGCATTTGATCCAGCAGAAGCTTGGCACTCTCCACCCTCGCCTGCTCGCCGATATGGTCAAAATGGGTGTTGTACAGATAAAATTCCGCATTGGTGCGCCGGTCTTTGAACTGCGCCCAGGTGACGATGCGAGTGATGGCCGCATCCCAACCCAGGCTGCCGGGCTGTTCGGGCGTGGGCGAGAGCCAAAATGTGCCGTGGCGCAGCGGCACAAAGCGGTCAGTGCGATAGAGAATCGCCGAATACTCGCCTTTTTCCCGGCCATCATCGCGGCCAACGCCCAGCCAGGCAAATCCGGGCAGCAGCGCGGACAGATCCGCCAGTTGATCGTTGAGCGCCTCCTGCAAACCGATGAGATCTGCCTGATGAAATTGAATGGTGTTGGCAACAAGCTGCTGGCGATGCGGCCAGGCATTCTCGCCATCATCTGGAGTGTTCAACCGGATGTTGAAGCTCATCACCACGAGCGACTTATCCGTGGCCGGCGCGTGCAATCGCATGCACGCGGAGAGGGGCAGACACATGCTGGCCCATAGCAAGAATTTTGAGATATTGCTCATTTGAAGTTCCCTGTGCTTGTGCAATTCGTTTCACTGCCTCGATTTCTCACCATTGGGAGAATCACATGAAACATTTCTCTCCCACTGCCGTCTATCCTGGCGCAATTCCTTGCCATAGACCCGGCTGAAAAGACATGCCTGAACAGAACACTGCCACCAAGGTTTCTATGTATACCGGCTGTGTCCGGCACACCCAGGATAGTTGGATCACCAAACCATCTTAACGGAGATTCTGTGAAAATGTCAAAGAAAAAGTTGCTGATTCTCTCGGGAGTGGCGGTGGTCGCCATTGCTGCAGTTGCTGTTGGCCTGATGAAAAAGAACGGCAACCAGGCGCTGGAGGTACAAACGGCACCGGTCAAGCGCAGGCAGGTGATCGAAACCGTCACAGCCGCCGGCAAAGTGCAGCCCCACATCCAGGTGAAGATCAGCGCCGACGTGAGCGCCAAGATCACCAAACTCACGGTCAAGGAGGGCGACTGGGTGGAAAAAGGCGAACTGCTGGTCGAGTTGGATCGTGAGCGGTACGTTGCCGCCGTGGAGCGCGCCGAGGCCAGCCTGCGTTCGAGCCAGTCCGAGGCTGAGCTCGCCAAAGAGAGTATGCTGAAAGCGGAAAAGGATTATCTGCGCAGCAAGGAGTTGTTCGCGAAGAAAGTCGAGTCTTCCGCCGCTTATGATGCGGCTGCCGCTACCTATCAGGTCGAGAAGGCGCGCCACGAGGCAGCGCTCAACAACGTGGAACAATCCAAGGCTTTGTTGAAGCAGGCGCAGGACGATCTCTCCAAAACCCGGATCTATGCGCCGATGACCGGCACGATCAGCCAGCTCAACAAGGAAGTGGGTGAGATTGCGCTCGGCTCGCAGTTCCAGGAGGACGTCATTCTCGTGCTGGCAGATCTGGTCGGCATGGAGGCGCTGGTGGATGTCGATGAGAATGACGTCGTCACGCTGGCGCTGAGCGACACGGCGCACATCGAGGTGGACGCGGTGCCCGGCACGATCTTCCGTGGCTTCGTCTCGGAAATCGCCAACACCGCCAAAGTCACCGGCACCGGCACGGCTGATCAGAAAACCGAATTCGAGGTCAAAGTCGCCATCACCGGCACGGTCGGCGGTGCCGCGACCAACGGCGTCGCGCAAGCGCTGGAAGTCCGGCAGGAGACCAAGCGTTCGACGGCGGATCTGCGGCCGGGTATGTCCGCCAGTTGCGACATCGTCACGGCGACGCATGACAGCGTGATCGCGGTTCCGATTCAAAGCGTGACCGTGCGCACGCTGGAGCAATTGCAGCAAAAGCCCAAAGGCCGCAAGGAGGGTGAGGCCATTGCCGAGGAGGCGGCGCCGGCCTATGTGCCCGACAAGGACGGATTCGTCGAAGTAGTGTTTGTGGTGCAGAACGGCGTGGTGCAGGCGCGCCAGGTGAAAACCGGCATTCAGAGCGACACCCATATCGAGATTGTCCACGGTCTCTCGGAGAACGATGAAGTCGTGGTGGGCAGTTTCCGGGCGATCAGCAAAGACCTGCAAAACGGCATGGCAATCAAAACCGCGAACGCTCCGAAAAAAGAAAATCAGACATGAAAATCCTCACGGAACTGGGCGAAACGCTCAATCTCGCGTTCGCCGCCATTCGCGCCAATAAGACGCGCGGCCTGTTGACCACGCTCGGCATCATCATCGGCATTGTGGCCGTGGTCACCACCATGACTGCGGCCAATGGTTTGGGCAATTCCTTCAAGGAGAGCATTTCAGCCATCGGCTCGGACGTGCTCTACGTTTCTCGCATGCCCTGGGTCATGCACGGCAACTGGTTCGAATTCCGTAACCGCGACAATCTGGAATTGCAGTACGCCGCAGAGCTGGAACGCCGCCTGCCGGACGCGGTGGCGGTCAACCCCACCACGCACACCAACAAAAGCATCAAATACGAATCCAACACACTGCAGGACGTGAGCATCATCGGCACCACCGACAAGCACATCGTGGTGTCCAGCTCCCTGCCGGAGTTGGGCAGGTTCCTGACCGGTATCGACGTGCAATACAAGAAGAAAGTCTGCGTAATCGGCAGCGAGATCAAGCGGCGCGTCTTCGAGAATGTCGACCCGGTCAACAAGCGCCTGCGCATCGGCCGTGATACGTATCGTGTCGTCGGCGTGATGGAGAAACAGGGCAGCGCCGGCTTCTTTGGCGGGCCGAATTTCGACAGCCAAATCTACCTCCCCATCACCTCTTTCGTGCGGTCGTTTGGCGCCAGCACCGACCGTAATTTCGACATCGCCGTCAAGGCGCCCAGCACCGAGGCTTTGGGCGATTTCGAATTTGCCCTGATCGGCGAGATGCGCAAGATCCGCAAGCTCAAGCCCACGGAACGGGACGATTTCTCGATCAATAAGATGGACTCGCTGATGGCGGCCTATAACAACGTCATGGGCGTGATCGTCCTGATCGGCCTGGTGATCACCGGCGTGTCGCTGTTTGTCGGCGGCGTCGGCGTGATGAACATCATGTTCGTTTCCGTGACCGAACGCACGCGCGAGATCGGCATTCGCAAAGCCATCGGCGCCAAGCGGCGCACGATTCTCACGCAATTTCTGTTCGAATCGTCGACGATCTGCTTGCTGGGCGGATTAGTGGGCGTGGTGCTGGCGGTCGGCGTCACCCAGATCATCAATTCGCTGGTGATGCCGGCGAGCATTTCTCTCCCCATAGTTGTGGTCGCGCTGGTGGTGTCGGTGCTGGTCGGCGTGTTCTCCGGCATTGTCCCGGCGTTCAAAGCGTCGCGTTTGGACCCCATCGAGGCATTGAGGTACGAATAATGAATCTGAACGAAGCATTGCGAATGGCCCTGCAGGCGATCCGCGCGCAAAAGCTGCGCTCGCTGTTGACCCTGATCGGCATCATCGCCGGCGTCGCCTCGATCATAGCGGTAATGACCGGTATTTCCGTCATTCAAAACACCATGGAAAAGGAAATGAGCGTCCTGGGGACGACCACCTTCCAGGTGCAAAAATGGCCCGCCGGCGGCTTCAATCATGACGTCGACTGGCGGAAGATTCAACGGCGCAAACCCGTGACCGTTGCCCAGGCCAATGCCATCCGGGAAAACGTCAAAGCGGCGGATCTGGTGGGCGCGGAATTGTGGAGTTTCGGACACCTCGCCCGCTTCCGCGGCGAGGCCACCAATCAAAACCTGACGATCTGCGGCGGCACGCCCGAATACTGCGCCAACAACACTCACTTCGTGCGTCTGGGCCGCAACCTCACCAATCAGGACGTGAACACCGGCAGCTTTGTCGCCGTCATCGGCCCGAGCGTGGCGGAGACTCTTTTTCCGTTCAGTGATCCTCTCGGCCAAACGATCAAAATCGATGACCGCAAATACCGCGTGATTGGCGTGCTGGAGGAGAAAAGCTCGGCGATGGGCGGCAACTACGACAACTATCTCCTTGTCCCCATCACCACCTTTCAGCAGGTGTATGGCATGCGTGATCAGCGTGGCAATGACCGCTCGGTCAACGTCACGGTGCGGGCGCGCCGTCCGGAAATGTTGCAGGACGCCATCGAAGAAACGCGGCTGGTGCTGCGCGCGGTGCGCAGAGTGCCGCCGCGCGAAGAGGATGACTTCACCGTTTTCACCAACGACAGCATGATCAAGTCATTCAATCAGGCCACTGCCGGCGTCAAGCTGGGCGCATTTGTGGTGGGCATTGTGGCGCTGGTGGTTGCCGGCATCGGCATTATGAACATTATGCTGGTGTCGGTGACGGAGCGCACCAAGGAAATCGGCATTCGGAAATCACTGGGCGCCAAACGCAAGAGCATTCTTACACAGTTCTTGATCGAGGCAATCGTGTTGTGCAATGTCGGTGGGGCAATCGGCGTGCTGGCCGGTTTTGGTTTGGGGAATATCGTGTCGATTATGACCGGCTTTGCGGTGTCGGTGCCGCTGGAGTGGGCGTTGGGCGGATTGGCCTTTTGCACGATCGTCGGCCTCACTTTCGGCATGTGGCCGGCGATTGTAGCTTCCAAGCTCGATCCGGTGAAAGCCCTGAGCTACGAATAAACCCCGTTACAAGCAGCCGGCAATGTCAGCTTGCGGCTCCCGAAAACAGAAAACCCAGTGCCGGCACTGGGTTTTCTTTTTCTGCAATCTGTCCGCACTGTTGCCAGCGCCTTGTGCTTATTGTGCGTTCAAGCTCGCCTTGTAATCCTTCAGATTGGAAAATCCCGCCTTTCGCGCTTTTTCCCAAAGCAGCTTCATCGACGCAGCGGTTTTGCGATTGCGTTTGCCTTTCAGGCTGGCGGCGGGTTTCGCTTTCTTGGCCTTGACTTTGGCCTTGGCCTTGGCCGGCGCTTTGGCTTTGCGGCGTTTGACCACCGTGCGCACCGCGGGCTTGGCCGGCGGTCTTCCCGTACGAAGCTGCGCTTGTAGTTCCGCGATTTCAGCGTCAACGCGGCTCCGCTCGGCCATCAGGCCTTCCAACGCGAGAGTGAGCACTCTTTTCCGATCGACCGACATGTCGTGTTCCTTCCTTGTGATTAAAGTTGATTCTTATGGGGCACCATGAAGTCATCAAAAGTCTCTTTTCATACCAAGCTTCATTGTGCTCATAACAGCCGCCCTAAGAAGAACAATATCGCGGTAAATGTCAAGTGATTTGCTGCCAGGCGTGCCTTGGGCAATTTTCCGGGAAGGGTATGGTCGAGATTGCGAGAACCGCATTGCGGATATACCTGATTACTCTGCCTTCTTTCGTTATCAAACTCAAAGCGCTGCTACAGACTTCATTCGTTTCTTTGAGTTGACACCTGTCGGATCGAGCCGAGATGAGCTTCCAGGCCATAGGGCGCGCAAAGTCAAAGTAAGATTCTGAAAGATTCTTGACCACAAAGCAACCGCTTGCGCCGCGGCGAGCGCGGAGTCTTGAAATCAAGAGAGTCCTTCTCCGCGTTCTTCGCGTTTCGGCGGTGAGCTTTTGAGGTGAATGGCACGGCAGTGTGCCCCAATCTTCACAAGATCCTTGCTGGATGACAGCGGTGGTGGATACTTCGTGCGAGACAACAGTGTATGAATCGGGCCTATTGCCGCCCGCGGGCTTGAGGTTTCAGCTTGTCTGAAACCTGGCGTGGTTTCTTTAAGGTGAAATCGTTGCCTTAAAGGCAAGAGATCCCTCCAACGGATTGAAACAACCCAGCGGACTAAGAAGAATTCGCTGGGTTGTTTCAATCCGTTGACGATTTCGTTTGTGTTGCGGTTTATCCGCCTTGGCCTTTAGCGTTTCAAAACCAGAACAAAATTCTGAAAGATTCTTGACCACAAAGCAACCGCTTGCGCCGTGGAGAGCGCGGAGTTTTTGAAATCAAGAGGGTCCTTCTCGGCGGTGAGCTTCTATGGTGAATGGCGCGGGCATGTGCTTCACTCTTCACAGGATCCTTACCGGATGACAGTGGTGGTGGATACCTCGTGCGAGACAACAGTTTACGAAACGGGCTTATTGCTGCCAGCAGGGCATCGGGTTTCAGCTTGTCCATAACCTGGCGTAGGCGCTTATAAGCGCCCTATCGACAAAAAATTGTCGATAGCAAAGAAGTAATTCTGTTGCTGCCCGAAGGGCCACTTTTCCCAGGCGAAGTCTTGGGCAAAGCATAGCTTTCTTGTAGCGTTTTTCAAGTGCGTGCACAGGAATCGTAGTCTTACCTCCTTGATGGGCACTGTGGCAACCGCGAATCTACTGGCTTTGACAGCCGCCCACCAGGGGCGGGGACTACGAACCTGCTCACCCAATTGAAAACCTCTGTAGCTTGTTGAGCATTGATGCAGTCACGCATTTCATGACCCCGAGCGCCGCCCACCAGCCGCGGATACTGCGAAAGATTTCCGATTTTGAACGTCAATCTTCAGAAGAGACCAATGAGTGCAAAAAATGCAAAGAAGTTCACGCCAAGATGCAGAGCCGCAATGGTTCCGCAAAGAAAAGCTTTGCGGTTTCCTCGCGGCTTGGCGTGAGATTTCTCTTTTCGGTTCCGGTTCGTCCGGGATGGGCTATGATTCTTGTTCCATGCCTGGGTGGCAACCATTGCAATGCAAGACTTGGGTATTTTCACCCACCGCAACCACGCGATTGTCTCGCCGGTGCTCGGAATTGCGAGCAAATGTTTCAAAAAGTTACAGCGCCATAACAGACTGCCTCCAGTGATCGATTTCAAACCATGCTTTTCTTCTCGCTTCGAAATCATTAGCTGCGCGGCTCTGCATTGATAAATATCGACTTGACTCCCACAATGCCTTTCTTTGGTGCACGAGTAGCCACATCCAGACGGCAAGAAGGAATGTTTGTGGCACGAAGACGACTTTGGCAGCAAAGTTGCGATAAGCACAGGTGATTTGTCCGGCCTTCCTGACAGCAAGCCGGCCGATGACATGCAATCAAGTTCCAGGTGCTTTGCAACCAGAATATCTGAGCAAGGAGTGAGGTCGATGAAACGAGCGAGTTTACGACGTTATGTTTTACATGGCCTGTTGATCTTTCTGAGTGCCGCCGCCTCGGCGCAGGAAATCAAAGTCTGGACCGGCGCCGCCTCCCGCGACTGGTCGGATGCCGGCAACTGGCTGCCCGCCGGCCAGCCGCAGGCAACAAACACCGTCATCATCAAGAAGCCGGCAAACGGCAACCTGCCGCTTCTCACTGACAATCCCACCGTGGAAAATCTGACCATCGAGCTGGGCGCCAACTTGACGATCAACGGCCACACGTTGACCGTTGCCCGTGATTTCAAAGTCGGCACCAGCGGCATCGTGAGCGATCACTTGATTATGACCAATGCCGCTGATCAGATCATCATCAATGGCAACGCGACATTCGCGGCGCGCACCCGGCTGGAGGCCGGCCGGCTCGTGCTGCGCGGCAATCTTGTGCAAGAGGCCGTGAACCTCGCGCTGCAACCGGCGGGCACCGTGATCATCTTCGAAGGCAGCGCGCCGCAAAGCGTGCGTTTCCAGCGGCCCGGCACCAACAACCAATCTTTCCTGCGCGATGTCATCGTGCGCAACCCGGCAGGTGTATCGTTCTTAAGTGAAGTGCACGTGACCGGCTTGCTGCAGTTGCAAAATGGCGGCCGGCTGGTGCAAGCGGATTCGGTGGCAACCTATTTTCATCAGCAACTGCCGCTCACCTCCGCGGGCGACTATCGCGTGCGCAAAACTCTCGTGGCCAGCACGATGGTGATGGATGCCGATCGCGCACTGCCCAACGCGGAAAACGACTTGACCATCCTCAGCCGGCAGGCACTGACTCTCAACGGCCACAAGCTGGTTGTGGGCGGAACTCTGACCGTCAAAGCTTATGGCGATCAGAAGCATCTGATCCTGGCGCAGGCCGCAGACATGTTGGAAGTCGGTGGTGACGCCATTTTCGAAGGCTACAGCACGCTGACCGCGGGCACGATCGTCGTGCGCGGCGAATTGCGGCAACGCGTCAGCAGCGCGGCCCTGCAACCTGCCGGCACCGTGTTCGTGCTGGAAGGCACGCAGCCGCAGACGGTGAGCTTCGAGCGGCCCGGCTTGGTGAATCGTTCTTTTCTGCAGGATTTGATTATCAGAAATCCCGCCGGCGTTCACTTCGCGAGTGATGTCTACCTCACCGGCCGGTTGACCATCGCAGCCGGCGCCGTTTTACAGGGAAGCGGGCAGGGCACATACTTCACGACTGCGCTGCCGAACCTCACGGGCGGCAGCTATGCCATCACCAACAGCTTCGTTGCCGGCGCGCTGGCACTCGACAGTGATCTGGCGCTGCCCGATGCCGGCAATCATCTCACGATCTTGCCGCGCAACTCTCTCACCCTCAACGGCCACACGCTGCGGGTCGGCGGCAATTTCACTGTGCGGGTGTTTGAAGAATACAAGCATTTGTTCATGACCCAGGCCGCGGATACGCTGGAGATCAACGGCAACGCGGAGTTTCAAGGGCAAAGCGAGTTGACCGCGGGCGCGATCATCATCAAGGGTGATCTGGCGCAGAAGATCGGCGGCAAATCGCTGCAACCGGCAGGTACGCATTTCATCCTCGCGGGCCGCGCGCCGCAAACCGTGTTCTTCGAGAAACCCGGAACCGGCAACCGTTCTTATCTCCAAGACCTCACCGTGCGCAATGCCGCCGGTGTGACTTTCGCCTCCGACATTTACGTTGCCGGCAAGCTCGAGCTCGAAACGGGCGCCTTATTGCAGCAGCCCGCCGGCTTCAGCACCAACTACACCACCGCCCTGCCGGGCATCGCGGCGGGCACCTATGCCATCCACAACACCAACATCGCCGGCGCGCTGGTCATGGAGCAGGACTTGCTTCTGCAGCAACCGGCAACCAACGTCACCATTCTGCCGAAGCAATCGCTGACGCTCAATGGCCATACGCTGGAGGTGGGCGGCAACTTCAAAGCCGGCGTGTTCAGCGCGGAGAAGCATTTGATCATGAACCACCTTGCTGACCGCTTGATCGTGAACGGCGAGGCCACCTTCGAAGGCTTGAACGTGCTGCAGGCGGGCACCGTCGTGCTGCGCGGCAACTTGACCCAAACGATCAGCGCCGCGGCCATTCAACCGGAAGGCACGGCCTTCATTTTCGACGGCAGCAAGCCGCAGATCATTTCGTTCGAGCGTCCCGGCACCGGTACGCGTTCTTATCTGCGCGAAGTGACGGTCGACCGCGGTGCCAGTGTGCGCGCCATCACCGATGTTTTTGTCACCGGCCAGATCAACAACTTCGGCACGTTCGAAGTCATCGATACCCGATCGCTGTTCCTGGGCAGCGCCGCCGGCATCAACCACCAGGGCGGCACGCTGGTGGGTAACGGCACGGTGAGTACGCCGGCGCTGTCGCTCACCAACGAAGGCGTGGTGCGGCCCGGTGCCTCTCCCGGCATGATGCGCATTGCCGGCTCCTACGAACAAAAGCCCGCCGGCAGGTTGATCATCGAGATGGGCGGATTGCAAGCCGGCACGCAGTATTCCCGGCTGGTGGTGACACACAACGCGATCTTGGACGGCACGCTGGAATTGGAACTCGCTCCCGCCTACCGCGCGAGTGTGGGAGACAGTTTCCGCGTGATGGAGTATGGCTCGGCCAGCGGCCAATTCAGCCAGGTGATCAGCAACCCGCCCAAGAACATCGAGTTTCAGGTGCGCTATCAGCCCAAGGGCGTGGATGTCTTTGCCGTCGCGGCGGCCAATCGCGCGCCGGTGGCACAGCCGGACTCCATCACCACGCGCATGAATACGGCCGTCACCATCGCGATTCTGCGCAATGATCTCGATGCCAACGACGATGCCCTGCGCGTGACCGCGCTCGAGCTGACCAACACCATCGGCCAGGCTAAGATCGCGAGCGACAGCAGCGTCATCTACAGCCCGCCGGAAAATTTCCACGGCAAAGATTCTTTTGGTTACACCGTCGAGGACGGCCGCGGCGGCAGCAGCACGGCGCGCGTGTACGTGACGGTGACCGCGACCAACCGGCAACCGGTGGTGGCCGCTGCCATTCCCGATGGCACAATCAAGGAGAACAGCGGCGCGGTGATTTTGTTTGACAAAATGCGTACGGTTTTCATTGATCCCGATGGCGATGCGCTCACGCTCAGCGCCAGTGCCACCCCCGGTCTCACGGTTTGGCTCAGCGGTGATTCGCTCTGGGCCTCGCCGCAGCAGGATTTCTCCGGGCCGGTGCAGGTCACTGTTACCGCGCGCGATGACTCGAATGCCGCGGCGATGACGAGCTTCACCGTGAACGTCATCGGCGCGAACAAGCCGCCGGCAGCCTTCAGCCTGTTGCAGCCGCAGGACGGTGCCATTATCAATCCGCTGGTGCCGGTGATCATGCGCTGGCAGGCCGCCAGCGATGCCAACGGCGATTCACTGGTGTACAGCGTGCGCCTTTTCAATGGCAGCATCGATACCACGATTGCCGGACTCAAAGCGCCCGAGCTGCGCTTCAACGGCAAGGGCTTTCTGCGCGGCGCGACGACTTACCACTGGCTGGTTCATGTTCGCGATGCGGAATTCACCACCGCCAGCACGGACACGTTCAGCTTCACCACAGTGGCGGTCACCGCGGTGGAAAATCACGCCGGGCAGGTGCCGGCAACCTTCGCGCTCGAGCAGAACTATCCCAATCCCTTCAACCCCAGCACGACGATTGGCTTTGCCCTGCCGCAGGCGGGTGAAGTGAGTCTGGTTGTTTTCAACAGCAACGGCCAGTTGGTGAAACGGTTGGTGGCGGGCAGGATGCCGGCCGGACGGCACAGCATGGTGTGGGATGGCACGAATGATCAGGGCGAGCGGGTGGCCACCGGGATGTACTTGTATGTGATCAAAGCCGGCAACTTCACCGCGCAACGCAAGCTGGTGCTGGCGAAGTAAGCGCGCGCCGCCAGGCGCAGTTGTTGCGATCCCTTGGTGACCAGCTCATCCGGCGTGATGGGCTGGTCATTTTGTTTTATATGGGGCAGCGACGGTGCTCATGCGTCGCGCGGCAACAGGATCACGAACTCGGCAAAACGGCCTTCTTCGCTCTCCACGGCAATCTGGCCGTGATGCTGTTGCACGATGATGTCATAACTGATCGACAAACCCAAGCCCGTGCCTTGTCCGGCCGGCTTGGTGGTGAAGAAGGGCGTAAAAATCCGGTCGCGAATTTGCGGTGGGATGCCGTTGCCATTGTCGCGGATGCGGATTTCGATTTGGTCGCGCAGGTTGCGGGTGCGCACCGTCAGGGTGGGGGAGAAGCCTGTGGGGTTCAGCTTTTTCTTCTCATTGGCCGCAAAGCAGGCATTGTTGATGAGATTAAGAAACACGCGGCTCAAATCCTGCGGGATGACGCGTAGCGGGCCGATGCTGTCGTCATATTCTTTTGTAATGGTGATGTTGAACGACGCATCGTTCGCGCGCAAACCGTGATAGGTCAGATTGAGCGCCTGATCCACCAGCGCGTTGATATCGGTCCATTCGCGCTCGCCGGTTTTGCCGCGCGAGTGCTGCATCATGCTCTTCACGATGCTGTCTGCGCGTTTGCCGTGCTGGTTGATCTTCTCGGCGTTTTGGATCAACGTATCGACAATCTCCTCGATCATGCCAAAATCAGCATCATCGATTGTCTCCTGGTCCTGGCCCTTCGTCCGGCGCTTTTCCAGCTCCTCCCGCAGCTCCTTCGCCAATTCCACGGAAAGCACGGCGAAATTGTTCACGAAATTCAGGGGGTTTTTGATCTCGTGCGCGATGCCGGCGGTAAGCTGGCCCAATGACGCCAGTTTTTCCTGGGTGATCAGTTGCTGCTGGGTGGCTTTCAGATGTTCATGCGCCTTGCCCAGCGCCTCATACGCCGTGCGCAGCTCGGCCGCCTTGCGCAGCTCCAATTCCTTGCGTTCATTTTCTGCTTGCAGCACCTGCGCCTGCGTCTCGTTGACGCGCGCTTGCGCCTCCGCGGCCTGCGCGCGCAGCTCCGCCTCGCGAATTTGCGCCTGCGCCCGCTCTTTGGCCAGCAGCCGCTGCCGCTGGATGCGATCCACCGCGAAAATACCGGCCAGCAATAACGCACCGTAAGCGGCATAGGCCCAGCGCGTGCGCCACCACGGCGGCGTGATCGAGAAATGCAAATCCGTTCCCGCCTCATTCCACACGCCGTCGTTGTTGGAGCCTTTCACCCGCAGCGTATAATCCCCGGGGTCAAGATTGGTGAAGGTGATTTCGCGCTTGTTGCCGAGTTGCAGCCAGCGGTCATTCAATCCTTCCAGCATGTAGGCGTATTGGTTTTTCGCGCTATTGCGGAAATTGAGCGCCGCCACTTCGAAGGTGAGAATCTCATCTTTGTAAGAGAGCCGGATCTGCGGTCGCGCCGCCACGCCCTTCTCCGCGAGGGCAACGCCTTCCGCCACGTCGGTGTTGTGGCGCTTCAGGCCGGTGATCACCACCGGCGGCAGATGGGGATTGTCCTTGACGCTGTCCGGATGAAAAACGTTGAAGCCATTGATGCCGCCGAAATACAGTTCGCCGTTGCGGCCGCGAAAGGCAGCCTCGGCATTGAACTCGTTGCTTTGCAGGCCGTCGTGCACGTCGTAATTGCGGAAGCTCTCGTTGCGCGGATCAAACTTGGACAAGCCACTGTTCGTGCTCAGCCACAGATTGCCGTGATCGTCCTCCAGAATGCCGTAGATCACCGCATTGGGCAAACCCTCCTTCTCCCGGTAGTGCTTGAACGTTTGCGCCTGCGGATCAAAACGATTGAGGCCGGCGCGCGTGCCGATCCACAAGATGCCGGCGCGATCTTCATGCATCGACCAAATCGTGTTGTTGCTCAGGCTGTTGGGATTGGCGGGATCGTTGCGATGATGCCGGAACGTTTCGCTGCTGCGGTCGAATTCTTCGAGGCCTTCGGCTTCCGTTGCAATCCAGAGCCTGCCCGCGCGATCTTCATGAATCAGCCAGATGGCATTGGAGCCGATGCTGAGCGAATCGCCGGGATCGTTGCGAAAGTGGCGAAAGGTCTCGCTGGCGCGGTCGAAGCGGTTGAGTCCCCCGCCCCAGGTGCCGATCCACAACACGCCGGGCCGGCTGCGGTCTTGATGAATGGCAGTGACCCACTTATAGCTCAGGCTGCGGGGATTTTGTGGGACGCGCTGATAAGTGCGAAAGCGCACACGGCCGCGGTCATCGCGCCACTGGCGTGCCAGCCCGCCCTGTGTGCCAATCCACAAATCGCCGGCATGATCTTCATCAATGGCCCACACGGAATTGTTGGGCAAGCTGTGAGGATCGCGTGGATCATTCTGAAAGTGGCGAAACGTCTCGGTGGTGCGGTCGAAAAGATCGAGGCCGCCGCTCATCGTACCGATCCACACGCGGCCGCTGCGGTCTTCATAGATCGACCACACCGAATTATCGCTCAAGCTGTGGGGGTTCTCAACATCATGCTGATAATGGCGGAACGGCGCCGGCGCCCGATCGGCCCGGCTCACGCCGTCACGCGTGCCGATCCACAAATCTCCGGTCCGGTCTTCACAAGCAGAGTAGATTTCGTTGCTGCTCAGGCTGTACGGATCTTGCGGTGCATGGCGATAGTGCCGAAAGGTTCCCGTCGCCGCCTCATAACGATTCAGGCCGCCGCCATGCGTGCCGACCCACAGCGTGCCGGCGCGATCGACATAAACCAGCCACACATCATCGTGACTCAATCCTAAAGGATTGCCGGCCTCGAAGCGATAACGCGTGAAGATTCCCGCCGCGCGATGCTCCCGCGGCAGGCAGGAAAGCCCGCTTTTGGTGGCAATCCACAGGTTGCCCAGCCGGTCTTCACAAAGTGATCGCACCCAACCTCCGTTCAGGCTTTGTGAGTCGGCGGGATCATGTTGGTAGCGAACAAACCTGCCGTCCGCTCGCGCCTCGGGATTCAAACGCGACAGACCGCCGCCCCAGGTGCCGATCCACAACACGCCGGCATCATCTTCATAAAGCGAACTAACCGAGCTGTGGCTCAAGCTGTGCGGATTTTCCGCCTCGTGAAAATAGCGCGTGAAAACGCCCGCTGCGCGATCATAGCGGTTGAGGCCTCTTTCCGTCCCCACCCACAACGTGCCCGAACGGTCCTCGAGTATGGCCAGCACATTGTTATGGCTCAAACTCCCGGGATTTTGCGGATCATACTGATAATGCCGGAAGGTCTCAGTGACTGGATCGAATTGATTGAGGCCGCCACCATCGGTGCCGACCCACAACGTGCCGCTGCGATCTTCATAGAGCGACTCGATGCGCGTGCCGCTCAGGCTCTGCGGATTTTGCGGATCCGGCCGGTAGATCGTGAAACCGTAGCCGTCATACTGGTTCAGCCCGTCCTGCGTGCCGAACCACATGAAGCCCTGCCGGTCCTGCAGCACACATTGCACGGTGTTTTGCGACAGCCCCTGCTCGACGGAAAGGTGTTCCAGGCGCAGCCGCTCGCCGGCATTTGCCAAACGCGATTGGGCGGAAAGCGTTGCGCTCCCTAATGCTCCGTTCAGACAAATGGCAAAAACAAGCGCTCTTCTCATGGCCGCCGGCTTTGGTTCAAATTCAACTCGCATGGAGATTTGTCTTGCGAATCAAGTGAATATAGTTATCTTTCCGCAACATTCCACTTCTAATCTCATTGCCAGGAGACCAGCCATGCCAGACGCCCAGGGCAGCATCACGTTCGTGAACGAAAGCGTATACGTTGTCACCATTCAGCGCGGGGACACGCCGGTCATCGATTTGGGGCCGACCGAATCATCCACCCAAAGCACCACCGCGGGAGAAATTTGGAAAATCATCGACAAAGACACCCGGCGCCTGGTTGACACCGTGACCGGCACTGACGGCAACCAAACCTACCGGATCAAATTCAAACGCGGCCGCGGCGAACCGGTGAAGAGTGGTTCGGGCGGCGATTAAGGCCGCAGCCTGCGAGCATATTGCGGGATTTGCATTCCACGCACTGCCAGGCCGCACCGGCCGACTCGCCGGCCCACGCCGACAGCGTGAAAGAACGGGCGCGATTCCCGCCTGCCCTTCCTCTTCGAATTTGCCGATCGCGCCTGCTTTTCCTTCCTGCGACAACTCCCGCCGGTGGGCAGATCAGTTTTTCACCCGTCATCTGGAGAAGTGATGCTTATGCGCCCCCAATTTTCCGGTGTCAGCCGCTGCTTTGCGAGGTTGTCCGGAGCCGTCTTTGCTTGCGCGCTCTTGCTGCCGCCGCCGCTCGCAGCCCAGCAGGAGTCAGTGGTGCTGGTGCACGCCGGCAAGGTCTCGGGCTATGGCGTGGCCTACGGCAAGCCGGGCAACATCGTCACCGCGCTGCACGTGGTCGCCGGCCGGTCGCCCATCACCGTGGTTTGGAAGAATCAAAAACTCCCCGCAACCATCGAGAAGACCTACGCACCGGCAGATTTGGCACTGCTGCGCTTGCAGGCTTCCCCGCCGCCCAACATTCCCATTTTGCAGATCTATCCGGGCGACGCACCGCTCGACACGCCGCTCAACTTCTGGGAAGCGCCCGACAAAACTTCCCGCATGGATAAGAAAGAAACCAAACTCGACCGTGTCATCGCGCTCGAGCGATTGGACAATCGTCTCGCGCAACAGCCGGCGGCACTGGCGGCGGCACTGTGTTCGAATGGCGGCAGCAATTATCCCACCTTGAAAACCAGCGTCTTCAAATTCGAAGAAAAGAACATCAAGAAAGCCCATTCCGGCTCACCGCTGACTTATCAAGGCCATCTCGTTGGCATGGTCGACGGCGGCCCGCCGGTCAACGGCAAAGGCTTCATTTGGGCGATTCCCGCGGCCGGCAACTTCACCAAGTTGGTGAGTCAGGGCGCGACGGCTGCACCGGCCAGCCCCTGCACCTCCGACCGGCTCTACAGCGGCCTGCGTGCCGACAATCCCCATCTGGAGAATGACCCGGCGCTCCGCGAACTCGCCGACAGCAGCCCGTTTCACGTCGTCGATGACAACGGCAACCCGCTCGCCTTTGCGCTCGAATATCGCGCGAGCTGCAGGGATATCTACGACACTCTGTTTGAGGAGGAGCAGGTCTATCTGCGCGATTTGGTGCAACAGAATGAAGAACCTTTCGCCGAGGACGAGCGTGCCACGCTGGATGATTTGTTTGCACACCTCATCGAGGTCTATCAGGAGGACAACACCGGCGCCACCATTGCCCTGCCGGCTGAAAGCGACCTGAGCATCGAAAAAAGCGAGGGCCACACGCTGATCGAGGCCTCCAGTCCGGTGGCCGGCATCACGATGATCATCTTTGCGCGCAACAACAATTCCCTGGAAGAAAGCCGCGCCGCGCTGGCCTGGTTCGAGAATTACGTTCTCAGCGACCGCGAAGACTGGCAGGCCGAGCCGGACGAACCAGACGATATCGACGATTTCCTCGATGACGCGGATGAACCTTACTACAGCAAACTGATGGAGCGTGTCGCCCGCGATGATAACGGCGATTACACCGCCGAATTCCTGGCTTCGCTCACCATTGATGACACCGATTTTCTCGGCGTTGTGGTGAAAGTGAACGACTGGGCGGCGGTGAACGATGACAAGGAAGAGCGCATATTCCTCTACCTGATGGAAGCCTGCGCCATTCTGACTGATTTTGCCTATTATTGATCCGCAACCTGCTGCACTGCCTGCGGTCTCACACTTCCCGCCGCGATGAACACCGCTGTTCCCGGCGGGATTTCTATTTTCCAACGCACGCAGATCCCGCCGCCAACCGTATCACCGTACGATGCCATAAAGCTCCTCGTCCTGCCGCGTCAATTGGCAAACTGGTGCCGTTTTCAGCCAGTTGAAAATGGCCGGCGGCGTCCACCAGATGAGGGCGGTGCCGTCATCCGCCGCGGTGATGATCCTGCTTTCCTCCGGCGAGAAGGCCGCAACATTGACTTTGAGCGCATGTTTGCCATAGTGCGCCAGCACTTCACCCTGCAAATTCCACAACCGGGCGCTGGCATCAACCGAGGCCGTGAGCACCTGCCTGCCGTCGGAAGAGAACACCAATGACGTGACCGCATACTTGTGCGCAAAACTGGCCTGCAGGTTCGCTTGCTCATCCCACAGCTTGACGCTGCTGCCGGCCGTTGCCAGTAGACGCCCATCGGGTGCAAACGCGACCACCCGCACCTTTTCCCGCTGCCGGAGCACCTTTGCAGCAGCCGAACCGTCGGTGCGCCACAGCCTGGCGGTGCTGTCGGCGCAACCGGTCAGCAGCCACTTGCCCTCCGGCGAAAAAACCGCAGCCAAAACTTCATCCTCGTGTTTGAAAACCCTGACCGCGCCGCCATGCGCGGACCACAAGGTGGCGGCACTGTCGGACGCAACGGTGAGAATATAGCGGCCATCCGGCGCAAACATGGCGTTCAGGACCTCGCCGTGAGGAGAAAACGTCGTGAGCAAAGTGCCGTCTGGCGTCCACAATCTCGCCGTGCTGTCGCGCGCGGCAGTCAAAATCCGGCTGCCATTGTCGGGCGAAAAAACGGCGGTTTCCACCGCGCCCCGATGCGGCAGGCTCACCACGCGCCCCTCTTCGAACAACCACAACCGCGCTCTGCCATCCCGGCAAGCAGTGAGAATGCGTTTTCCATCCGGCGAAAAGGCCGCTGCGTTCACCACCCCCTCATGCGCCAGACTGTCGAGCAGCAGGCCGTGCTCATCCCACAGTCGCGCCACGCCGTCATACGAAGCCGTGACGATGCGCCTGCCGTCCGGTGAGAAGCTCGCGGCCGTGACGCCCAGACCGTGTTGGGTCAGCCGATGCACGAATCGCTGCGAGAGATCCCACAGCTTGGCGGTGTGATCATTGGCCGCCGTGAGCATCTGCCTGCCGTCCGGCGAGAACACTGCCTGATTGACTTCGCCGTTGTAGGTGAACGCACTGAGGAAATTGCCCTGCTCATCCCAAAACCGGATGGTGCTGAGACTATCGACCGTGATCGTCAACAGGCGCTTGCCGTCGGGTGCCAGGGCGGCCGCCACCACACTGCTGTCAAGATTGCGCAACACCTTTCCTTCGCCATCCAACAATCTGGCCCTTCCCTCCGACGAAATCGTCACCACACGTTGGCGATTGGCGGCCGGGATTACCCGGTAAATCTGCTCCTCCTGCTGCAGGCGTTGCAGGAGCGCGCGAAAGTCTTCATCTTCGCTGCCGGCAAACGATCTCAAAATGCGCGTGCCGTCAGTCGAGAAATTCGACAGATCAGCCGGCTGGCCGGAGAGCAAAGAATCGCGATCGACGAGCTTGCCCTCCAGCTCCCACAAACTGACCACGGCATTCGCCAGCGTCAAAATCTGTCTGCCATTCGGCGAAAAAGCCGCGGCTTTGACTTCATAGCCTTCGTGATCGAAGCTCTGTCTCAGATTCCCGCGCTGATCCCACAGCTTGGCGAATCCGTCCTCCGCGGCCGTGAGAACTTGCGTGCCGTCCGGAGAGAACACCGCGGTATTGACGTGCTCGGCATGGGTGAAACGTGCGGCATAGAACGGTTGCCGGTCTTGCGAGTGAAAGATTTCGCTCAATGTGCGCGCCACCAATGCCGGAGATTGCGTTCCCAGAATCGCGTAGGCCGCTGCGGCTAGGCGCAATGCCCTGGTGTTGTCCGCTCGGAACAAATCCCGGGCGCTGAAAGCCAGTTGATTGGCCTGGGCGCGTTGGTAGTTTCGTTCCGAGACCCGCCACTGCCAGCCGGCGAGCAGGGCAAACAGCAAAATGCACACGGCAAGCCCATTGCGGAGGACGCGATTGCGCTTGCGTTCTCTTTCCCGTTGCGCCTTGCGCGCGCGGCTGATCTGCAACAAACGTTCCTCATCAGCATCCAACTGCCGCATGCCCGCCCGGCCCTGCTCCACCATCTCCAGGTCGGTGTCATTCAGCCAGATGTCTTTTTGCCTGGCACGAAACTCCTCGATCCTGCTGTGCAAGATGCGCGCGGCCTGCTGGCCCGGTTTGACCGAGTTGCTGTATTCCTTGATCACCACCGGCGCAAGCAGGGCATGCGCCAAACTGGTGCCATGCAACGAAACCTCGGTGAGCAGGTAGAGATCGCGGCATTTGCCGAGAAGCCGGCCAATCACCTCCTGACGGCCATGATAGATCTTCTGCAGTTGCGCAACCCGCAGACTCTGTGCACTGCCGGTGGGCGTGAGGTGCTGATGAAGCAAGTCCAACACCAAACCGGACTCCACGACGCCTGGCTCCCAGTTGCTGAGCTGTTCGAGCTGTTGCTTGAAAAACGCGCCAACCAGGCCGCCGCTCTGCTTGAGTTCCAGATACTGCCGTAGCGTCAGGCGCGGCGCTTGCGCGTTCTCGTTGACGGCGGCTTGCCACAACTCCGTCAGCACGATTTGCAGCATCGGCGCCAGCGGCGAGTCCTCGCTTTCCAGCAGATCGTCGGCGATGAGGTCCGGCAAGTTGCCGTTATTGTTCTTTTCAATTGCCAGACGAAATTGACTTTGCGTGGCCGGATGATGCGTCACGCCCTCCACGGCCTCAACGATTCCTTCCCGCGATAGCGGGCGCAGAAACACTTCGGCAAAGGGCAGCGCCAGCGCTTGCAAGGCTTCGCGTACGGGAAGAGAAATCTCCTCGCGGCAACTCAGAATGAGTTTCCCGCGCGGCTGCGCCTGGGTTGGCGCGAAAACCGGTTGCACGAGCTGCAAAGAGACGCGCAGGTGTTCCGCCAGTGCGGCTTCGTTGTGCTCGCGACCGTCCACGTTTTTCTCGAGCGCATCGAGCACGAGCAGCAACGGCCGTTCATTCTTCTCTTCGATGCGATGCCACAGATCCGCAAATGCCACTGTTTCAGCGCTCCGCGCCGTGAGTTTTTGCCGCTCATTTTCCAACACCTGCCGGGCGAATCCCGTGCTGGCGGCCAGAGCCTGCTGCAATTCAGCCAGTTGGAGGCGAAGCTCCTCCCGCCCGCTGGATTGCACGGGCGGTAACCCGCACTCGCTGCCAACTGCCTCCAGCGCTTGCGTTAGGGTGTCCGCCAAGTTTTGAGAGGAACGGCAACGGACGTACTTTATCGTGTAGTCATTTTCGAGGCGCGGCCCCAGCCCGGCCTGCAGCAAAGAGGATTTGCCCACGCCGGCTTTGCCGGAGAAGAGAAGAATCGGTTGACTGCCGGCGGTGATTTGGGTATGCAGCCTGCGAATCTCCTCGCCACGCCCAAAGAAGATCGCCGCGTCCTCCTTCTCGAAATCTTTTACCCAAACATACGGTGCCGCCGGCAGCCGGCGATAATAACCTTCCGGCAGCGGCAAGCCAAACAGCGGCTGATGGGCGGCTGCCGGCAGGTTCCACTCCTTGACGATCTCCGCGCCCGGGCGAAAGTAGATCTCCCATGGAAAACGATCACTGACTTCGGCCTGACCCTTCCAATGCAGCGCGCGGAGATTGGCCGTGCCTTTCTCGACTTTGACTTGATCCACTGCTTCCGCCCAGGCGCGATCGATCGTGAGACCGGCGGCCAGGCCGCGGTAAAATCGCCCGGAAAGATTGGTGGCCACAGCATCGTCAATCTTCTGCGAGGTGCCGATCACCGCGGGCAATCCGGCTGCGATCAGATCATGCGCCTGTTGCTGCGAACAACAGCCGTTCAAAAAGACCAACTGCAAGCCCTTCTGCCGCGCGAGAAAAGAGACCAGGCCCTCGCTGTGCGCAATGGCGTGTTCGCCGGTCAGCGACTCGAGCAGAAGCTCATAGCTGTCGGCATGGCCACCGTAGTGAAAAATGGCGATGCGATCCTGATACTCTTGAAACACGTCGAGGATGTTTTCGACCGTGGTGTTGGAGCGCTCCACCACTTCACACAGCCCGGCCTGTCGCGCCTTTTGCATGGCCTTGCGGATGCCGTCCAGCTCGAGAGGAAGATTGCGCAGATACGCACCACCCTCGACGCGATCCTGCGCAAAAGCGAGGAAGATTGCGGGTTTGTCGGATCGTAGCGCTGCCATCGACTATTTGCGGCCTGTTACAGATTTGCGCTTGCTCGCTGCTTTTGCCGATCCCCGGGTCTTGCTGCCCGCCTTCTTGACGGCTTTCTTCTTGGCGGCTTTCTTTTTTCCAGCCTTCTTCTGTACGACTTTCTTCTTGGCAGCTTTCTGCGGACCGGCTTTTCTCCTGGCAGTGCTCTTCTTCACCATCACCGCGGGGGCAAGTGCCGCTCCGCGCGGTCGAGGCGTGCGTTCCCGCTCGACCGGTGCTTCTTCCTCCAGTGCTTCCCGTCCGCGCGTGAATTCGGGCGGCAGCTCGAGGTCAAGCTCGGATTCCGGCAGGCGCAGGCCGCGGGTGGCCGGCACGCCCAGCACTTGCTTGGCGCGCGCGAAGTATTTCACCCGATCTTCGAGGCCCTTCAAGCCGCCATTGATGCGCTTGGTGATCGTTTCGAACATTTCGCCATCGGCCAGTTCGTTCAGGCCGTTTTCCCGCCAGTACAAACCGGCAATGCGAAACCCCACCTCCGGGGTCGCGGCTTGGTCGGGATGATTGATAAGATCGACGTTGAGCCGGCTGCCGTATTTCTGATAATTCTCACGCCCGGTGATTTGAATCGGGCCGCGGCCGCGAAAGCGCCACCCGTCGCCGCTGGCCTCGTCGCCGTTGCCGATGCGGTTGGCATAAACGTAGTTCGCCAGCTTCTCGGGATTGCGCTCATATTTCTGCGCCGTTGCCAGGTCGGGGAAGCGCTTGGGCCAGGTTGCCATCAGGCCCTTGGCGGAATAATTCAAATTCTCGGCAAAGATGGTCAACTCGCCGGACTCGTGGGCAATCTGCGCCAGGAACGCGGCCTCGCGCTTGGGCGTGTTTACGGCAAACTCATTCAGCGCCGTTTGCAGCGCGGGCAGAAAGGACGCGCGCTTGGCCTCCGGCAGTTTGGGCATGATTTGTTTCAATGAATCATCGGTGACCATAATGGTTCCTTTGGTTATGGTTTGATAATCCCAGCATCATGATGGTTTCGCATCTTGAGCACCGAACCGAAAACCGCGACGGCTGCCCACGTTCACAAGGGTGGGCAGCAATCATGGCCGGCATCACCACGCCACCGCCTGCAGCGCCTGCTGCCCGGCCGCGGAAATGAAGTAATTCAAATGATGGCAGGCCACGTTAACCCGCTTGGGCAAGGGATTGCGGCCGCCGTCGATGCCGAGAATACTCTCGACGCCAACCGCAATATCATGCGCGCTGTTGCCGAACAAAGCGTCCATCACCAAGCCCTTGCCGGCCTTGGCCAGCATTTTGGCAAAGAATTGATCCGACGGCTCCTGGTAGGTTGCGATATCGCCGGCGAGAATGGTGTAGCGCACGCCGGGATCGCCGCTGCTGTTAAGCGTGGTGATGAATTCCGAAGCAGGATGCATCTGCTCCAGCGTGGGCGTGATCTTCTTCGAGCGATTGAGCGCGAACAGAATGGCGCCGTTGAACGGAATCAGCGCAGGAACATAATTCATCGCCACGCCGGTGAGCACGTTGAGAAGCTTGCGCGCGGTATCGATCTTGCCGAAAGGCGAGCCTTGATTGGGCGTGCCGCACATCACGAGATGATCGACCATGGTGTTGCCGCCTTCACGCTCGATGAACCAGCGCGACACCAAGCCGCCCATTGAGTGCGCCACAAGGGTGAGCTTTTTGTCGTCATGCGCGCCCAGTCCGGCGGCTTCCAGCCTTTTCTTGAGATCCAGCGCCGTCTCCGCGATCGGCGTATTGAGATTCTCATAATCGAAGGTCAGCACCAAATCGAACTGCTGATCGAGGCCGGCCAGATGCAAACCCGTGGCGAGGTTCTCGGTGTCGCCGATGATGCCGTGAATCAGCACCACGAGGTTCCGCGCGGCATTCACTTTTTCGGCCAGCATGCTTTTGTGCCGCGCGATGGTGCCATCCGCTTTGTACTCCACCCAGCACAGTTGATTGACGTTCTGCTTGAGGTAGGTTTTGAAGAAATACAGCTTCAAGGCCTTGCCCACGCTGCGACGGTTGTCCGGCACCTCGGGAATGTGGTCAATGCTGATGTGCGTGTTGCCCTGCTCGTCTTTGACCGGATCGCCGCCGAGCAGGACGTGCTGGCCGTCGAACACCAACGGCAGAATGCCTTCATTCTCCTGCAACGGCACATGCAACTCGACTTCCAGGGGGTTTTCCCGCAAGGCCTCGGCGTTTTGAATGTCGGTCAATTCCAGAACACTTTCGTTATCCCCGCGGGTGCCGGCAAAATTGAGCATCGCCATGCCCTGGCGCTCGAAGGCTTTGTAGAAATCAACGACCTCGCCCACTCCGCGCGTTGCCGTCCGCACCGCGTTCAGGCTGAGATTGGCTTTGAACGAGGCATGCGCCTTGACGACCACCTGCCCACTGGCGAGCTGGGCCGCGCGGCTGCCGATTTGATCCTGCTGGCGGACGATCTTGATGCGCAGGCTCTTGGTGAACCAATCATTCTCATATTTCTTGACCGTCTTGGCGGGACTGAAGCCGCGCGTGGCAGACAAAACCTTGCCCAACTCCAGCGCCTCCTGCGTCAACAAGAAATCATCCACTTTCTCGGTGCTGACAATCAGCTTGAAATTTTCGCTGGCGTGATTGGCCGGCTCCTCCACCCAAAACTCCACCGCCGGATCACCGCCCACTTGCAGCGTGGTATACTCCTCGCCCGGCGGCACCGGCTCGTTGCTGAAAACCTGAATGCCGTAGGCGTTGGAGAAATGCGCAAAAACCATGTGCAGGGTTTGTTGGGTGCGGTTGCGCACTTTGAACTTGCCCGGGATTTTTTGCCATTCGCCGCCGGACTTGACGTAGTCCAGCGTGATTTCACCGGCAGGATAGTCGTGCTCGCCCTCCGGCAGTTTCTCGGAGAAGACAAAATCAACCAGCGCGGTGTCCATCTTGGTGCCGTGATTTTGCAGCGCCCAGCTTCGCTCCCAGCGAACCACGTGTTTAAGAATGGCCAGCATGGTCCGCAGGGATTCTTCCGGGCGCTGAGGATTCAGCTCCACTCCCTGAATGAGGAGATCCATTTCACGCTGCCGGAGCACAAGCTTGCCGTTCTCGACCGCAAGCGCGTATTGCGTTCCTTCAGCGATCTCGGTGAGCGTCGCGTTGACCGAGCCGTCCTGCGCCAGCGCGTTTTGCAGCAGCTCTCTGTGCTTCTCATCTTGGGCGCAATAAATCGGCAGCGGCGGCACCGGCAGCGTGGTGATTTCCGCTTGATAGCGCGCCGCCGGATCGCCGGCGATGCCCAGGCGCAATTCGCTCTTTTGCGGCCCGACCATGACGGTCGCAGCGCTGCCGGCAACGCGCGAGGGCTCGTCTTCCCGGTACAATGCCAGCGCCACGCTTTTCTCAGGTTCGGTGGGCAAACCATGCAGCGCGCCCGCGTCGATCTTCCAACTGTTGCCCTCGCAGTAGACGCTGTAACGCCGCGCTGCCTGCGAAGCAGCCCGGCCGAGAAATCCGCTCCAGGCATTGAAATTCTCATAGGCCTCGAACTGCGGATTCTGGTTGTCGGCGCGTGTGCGCACCGCCGCGCGGCAGCGCACGAACAGATCGGCATAGGTGATGTCGCCGCCGCACTTGCTCAACACCTCCAGCAGGGTGTCGGTAAACACCCCGCTGCAATCCGGCGTCTCCTGCGCTTGTTGCGTGCGTTCGCAGGCCGCCAGCAGGATGTGCCGGCTGGCTGGAATGGAGAGCGGCTGTTTCTTTTGCTGCAGCCTGGCGTAGTAACCCTCCACGTAACTGTCCAAGGGCCGCTCCGCAGAAACTTCATGGGTGACACGTGGTTTCAAGCCGCGAAAAGCGTCAACTGTGCGCGTGCCCGAGCCGGAATGGCAGCAATCCAAAATGACGGCCACGTGGGGATTGTTCTTTGCCAGTTCGGCCAGCAACACCGCCAGTTCCTTGTCGGCCAGATCAAATCCTCCGGGCCGGCGGCTGTCATAACACACCAGGCCTTCATCTTTGCCGACGGAAAAGAACTCTTTGAACGCGGCCGCGGATTTCCAGCGCGCGCCATGTCCACAGTATTGCAGCACCGCCACGTCACCCTCTCTAGCTTTGCCGAGATGGCTGCGAAATTGCTTGATGAGATTGCCGCGCGTGGCATCGCTGTCTTTCAGTACTTCGATCGCAAGCCGCGCTTTGTCGAAGGTGCCGGTCAGAAAGTCTTTGAAGTGATCAACATCATTGAGGCAGCCCGCGAGCCTGCCAACCTCCGGCGCATAGTCATTGATGCCGACGAGCAGGGCGTAGATTTTTGCAGCCATCTTTTTTCTCCGATTTGGAATGAATGACCGTTACTTCACATACAACATTTTGCGCGTCGCTCGAAATTCGTGCCCGCCGGTGACGCTGAGACGATAGAAATAGACCCCGGAGGTCAATGCTCTCATATCCGCCACGATCTCGTAATAGCCGGGCTCGCGGGATTTGTCTTCTTCCAAAACCAAAACCTCGCGTCCCATCATGTCAAAAATCTTCAAAGTCACACGGCCGGTCACCGGCAATTGATAACGAATCGTGGTGCTGGGATTAAAGGGATTGGGATAATTTTGCTCCAGCGCAAAGGTCGTGGGCACTGCCGGCAGGCCCGCCGTGTTTTGCCTGATATAGAACTCATTGCCAACCAGAATGGTCAGGCGCCTGGAAGGATAAGCATCAAAAAGACGAACCGCCAGTGCCGTCTCCGTCCTCAAATCGTGAACGATTTTGGTGACTTCATCAACCAGCAGAACGCGCAATTCCTTGGGCACGGCTGCCACATTCGCAAAGCGGAGCTGCACCGCATGCGCCGGTTCGCCTTTAACCGCGATTTCCCAGCGCTGGCCCTCGCTATCCAGCGCGCGGAAATCAGCAGTCAACTCGGCGGGAGAATTCCACTCCGGATGCGGGAAGCTGAGTCCGATGCCATCGGGCAGAAAAGGCGGCTCGTGCCAATCGTAGTCATCCAGATCATCTTTTGCTTCTTTTCTCACGCCGAAATAGTTGACGGCATCGCTGAATTCGCCGCTGGCTGCTGTGATTTGAATCGACCATTCGCCATCGCTGAGTTGGGTCTCTGCACTGCCGGCTTTTGCAGCATTGCGCGCGAAAGGTTCTTTGTCATTGGCAAAAACAATCGTGTCGGCTTCACTCGCGCGAATGAACAAACCGCCCCAGGGTTCCAATGCAAGTTCAGGCTCGATAGTCGGATTTCGCCACTGGCCGTCATAGCTCCACACCTGCACCTCTGTGCCGTGATTGCTCAACAACGTTCCTTTGCGTTTCAACTTCAATTGATTCAACTCAATGCGCGTGTTGTAGGGATTGCCGATCAGCGTCCAGTCACCGCCGCGCAATTGCCAGCCAGAAATGTTACCCAGCACGCCATCCGTCGTTTTTGCCGTTGTGCTGGAAACAGCATTCGTCAAGCTGCCACCGTCGCGGCGAATCATGAAATAACCCGCGCCGGTTTGCATTTGAATGTTCTCGTCCTCCTGCCATTGATTGTTTCCCGAATACGCATAGAAACGCCAGTTGCCGCGGCGGCCGTAATTGCCCAAATCTCTGAAAACATCTTTTGCTTTAGGCGAATTGGGCAAATCCAGCGGAATCGAAACGATGCGATACGCTGCGCCGCCAGTGCCGCTCGGCAGGCTGCGGGAGTTGCCCAGCGCGCCGGCAGCGATATTGACCGGCAGAGAGAAAAAGTCAACGGCACCGTTGGACAATGTTGCACTCCGCCCGGCCTTGTCGGTGGCGATGATTTGATAGTCAAGGCCCCGGCTGTTCACGCGCTCGCTGTCGATCACGGCTGTGCTGTTCACGAACGCGATCTTGCGCGCATTGCGATCCCACGTTTCACCAACGCGCCGGAAAAATAGATCGAATCCGGCGAGATTGTCTTCCGCAACCTGCTGCATGATGCTGACGCCACGGCCGGGCGTGGCGTTGGGCGGGGCGGTGTGCGGAAAGGGCGAAAAATCGGGATTGCTGCGATCCAAAACAATCGTGGCCGTGCGCACGGCAGATTCATTGGCTGAGAGGTCTTTGAACTTGGCATAAACGGTTTTCAAGCCGTCGCCCGGCGAGAGCCCGAGCACGCCAACCGCAGTGTATTTCACCCAGCTTGTCCCGCTGAAATTGGCATTCTCCGAATAGATCATGGAATCAGCCGCGTCCGCTGAGAACAAAAGGTCGACGGTATCGCGGGGAGTAAAGGCGGCGCCGCCGGCGAGATAGAAAAAATTGGCAACCGGCGGTGTGGTGTCCAGTGTTTGCAGATAGACCCCATTGTCAGTCGCGGCAAAGAAGCGATTCGACACCGGCAGATAGCCGAGATCATTGACATTGAGCTTGCCCAAGCCGGCTTGCAGGGCAGACCAATTTTGTCCGTCCGCGGTAAACGTCCAATAGACGCCCTGGTTTGTGCCGGCGTAGATGCGCCCGGCAAGCGCGGTCAACACGCGCACGTTCTTGTCATGCAGCGGCGCGCGGGCCGGCGTCCAATTGACGCCGCCGTCATCACTGAACAACACGCCACTCGAACTGGTGCCGGCATACAGCCGATTCTCCGTGAGAGTGAAAGCCGTGACCGATTGCTCCGCCATGGGCGCATTGGCGCGCACCCAATTGCGGCCGCCATCGGCACTCAAGAAGACGCCACTCGCCGTGCCGGCCACGATGGTGTTGGCGGTAGCGATGAGATGATAAACACTGCTCGCGTTGAGAGGTTGATGGGCGGGCGTCCAACTGGCGCCGCCATCGGTGCTGAAGAAAAGGCCTTTCTCCAGGGTGCCGGCGTACAGCGCGCCCTGCTGAAACAGCAGGCTCAACACGGTTTCATTGAGAGGCAAAGTTGTCCAATTCTCTCCGCCATCGCTGCTGCGGATGACGGCGTTCGTTGTTCCGCCATACAGATCGCCCGCAACCTGAATCAGCGAGAACAAATATCCGCCGCCAGATTGGGGACGCTGCCAGGTGACGCCGGAATCCGTGCTGTAGATCAGGGCCTTGCCGAACAGTGAGCTGAGTATGACCGATCCGGCAGTGGCGTACAGCTTGACGGCCTGCCCGGCGTCGCGCAGATCGATGAAAGGGCTGATACTCTGACTGATATCAGCCCAACTCTCGCCCAAGTCCGCGCTGCGGAAAAGCTGCAGCTTTGCAGCCCCCACGGTCGTTGTCGCCAGAGCCAAGACGTATTTCAGATCGATTTCCGCGTCGAATATCTTGTTTCTCTCTGCCAGCCCGGCATAAGCAGGCGCCCAATTCCTGCCGTTGTCGGTGCTAATGTAAACGCCGCCCGGCGCCCAAAAGGCGGGGCCAACGTCGCGCGGAATTTTGTCGAGCACACTGGCGTACAGCGTTCTGCCAACGGCACGCAAAGCGGAGATGCCTTTTTCGGAGACGGCATCCAAAGGCGGGCTGGCGGAAATCCAGGTTGCGCCCTGATCATAGCTCAGGAAGATGCCGCTGCGCGCAGTGGCGGCGATCACGATGCCATTGACCGCAGTGATACTGGTCACGAAGGTTAATGCGCCTTCCTTCCAAGTCTGTCCGCCATCGTCGCTGACCAGGAATGTGGCTCTGTCATCCACTTCAGGCAAGGATGCCCAGGCGAAAAGCTTGTTGCCTGCTGCCACCAATCCTCGGAACACATTGGTATTGAGTCCCGGGCCGTAGACTTGTGTCCAGGTCTCGCCGCCGTCAGTGCTTCGCCAGATTCCCCTGGTGTCCATATCGCGCCCATGATTTCCGATAAAAAGCATGCCATTCGCAGCAGCCAGCAATTCGCCATTAGTCGGCAACTTCACGGCTGTCCAGTTCATCCCCGCGTCCGTGCTCTTGAATAGACCCAAGCCGAATTTGGTCAACGCGTAGAAGGTGTTACCCAACGCAACGATTTGATCGACGGACTTGTCCTGCATGGGCGCAGCGGCTTGCGTCCAGTGGTCGCCGCCATCGCGGCTGTAGAAAACTCCGGCACTGTCGGTGCCCGCATACAAGCTCTCGTTGAGTTCGAGGAGGCACCTGACCGTAGTCTCGGCCAGCACCTGCTGCCAGGCAATTCCGCCTGCCACCTCGCTGCGAAAAATTCCATTACGGTCCACCGCGATAAAGAGGCGGCCCTGGGCCGCCAGCAACGGACGAACCTTTGCCTGCAGCGGCGTGGCGACGGGCGCCCATGCAAGTCCGGCGTCACTGCTGCGATAGAGCGCGCCATTGGATTCGGCAAAGACGAATGACGGTTTTTTCGGATCAGCCCAGAACGAGCCGACGGGCACTTTGCTGTCGCCCGGTCCCGTGGTTCGCCAGGCGTCGTCACGGTTTTCGAATTGTGCAGCGGCCGGCCTGCCGGCGGCGAGCAGAATTATGAAGACAAAACCGGCTGTACACCGAATGCTCTTTTGCATGAACTTCTCCTGGTTCAGCGCCACCCGTTTGACGATTGTTACCTGTCCGGTTCAACCACTCCAAGCCGCCGGCAGCGGCCTGCGGATTCGCGCGGCAGATTTTTCCGCCGCAATCCTTTCGGTCGTTTTACTGCCCGCTCGGCAACGCCGGCACCTCCGCCAGGGCCGGCGGCGGTTTCAGGGCGTTGTAGAGAATCGCGCCGGTTGCTGTCAGTGCCGTGGCGCCCGCCGGCAACAGCCAACTTTTGTTTTTCGACCAATAGGAAGGCACTTCGAGAAACTGCCATTTTTCCTTGAATTCGATTTTGCCCAGCTTTTCATCGAGATATTTCAGAATCGTCTCGACATTGTTGGCGGTGGAAAAACTGCCCGCTTGCAACTCGGTTTTGAGATTGATGCCCACGACTTCGCCGTTCTTGTTGAACAACGGGCCGCCACTGTCGGAACTCATGAGTAAGCCAGGAGCCTCCGTGCCGACAAAAACCAGCGAGTCTCCCGCCATGAACGAATTGATCACAACGCCAATACCCGGCAGAATCGCCTGCTGCCAATTTCGCCCGCCATTCCTGCTGAAGTAAATGCTGTTCTGTTGCGTTACGACCAACAGCGTGCCGTTGGCATACGCAAACAGATTGTCTTTGACCGCGCCTAATCCGGCAAAACTGAGGGAAGACCAGGTAGCGCCGGCGTCGATGCTTTTGTAAGGCGAGCCGTCGCGCAGCACATAGAGCGTGTCTTCCACGTTGAACAGCAATGCAATGCGATTTCCGGGTCTCGGCAATTTTTGCCAAGTCAGTCCGGCGTCTTGGCTGAACAGCACGCCTTCACTGGAGGCGGCAAAGATGGTGTCACTGGCCCAGGCTTGCAGGCGGGCAAAGCCATTGATGCGAACCGACAATGCGGCCCTCGGGCCGTGGGTTTCCCAAAAGCCCGAGGTTTGCGCCATGCCGCTCACACTTGAAATCGCCAGCAGCGTCGCAGCGGCAAGAAACAACTTGACAGGGATGACAGTTTTCATCGTGATTGCAGAGGTTCAAATTCACTTGATATACAACATCTTTTTCGTCGCCTGAAACTTTTGTTCGCCGGTAATGTCGAGGCGATAAAAATACACGCCCGAACCCAGGCTTTTCATGTCCGTCACCAGTTCATAATATCCCGGTTCGCGAGATTTGTTTTCTTCCAAAACCAGAACCTGCCGTCCCATCATATCGAAAACCTTCAGCGTCACCCTTCCCGCCACCGGCAGTTGATAGCGAATCGTGGTGCTGGGATTGAAGGGATTGGGATAGTTTTGATGCAACGCGAAACTCGTAGGCACGCCGAGCATGCCTTCGGTGTGTTTGTTGATGAAGAAATCGCTGCCGGCAAGGATGACGAGATTTTTCACTCCCGCGTCGGGAATGCGAACGGCAAGCGCGGATTCTTGGCGCAGATCGTAAATGATTTTCGACGTTTCATCGAGCAGCAAAATATGCTGATTCTCCGGAACGCTTTCCAAATTCGCAAAGTTGAGCTGCACGGCATGCGTCGGTTCGCCTTTGACCGCGATTTCCCAGCGATGGCCTTCGCCGGCAACCGGGCGAACATCCGCCGCCAATTCAACCGGCGTGTCCCAATCCGCATGCGGAAATGTGAGGTTCACGCCTGCGAGTAGGAAAGGCGGCTTGAACCAATCGTGTTTATCCAGAGCCTCCTTTGCTTCTTTTCTCACACCAAAATAATTGACTTCATCTGAAGCTTCCCGGCTCGTCGCAATGATTTGCACCAGCCATTCATTTTCGCCGAGCGTAGCTAAAAAGTCGGTGGGCTTTGCAATCGCAATAGTCTCTCCGAGGGAACTGTTGGTCGAGGAATTTTGCGTCACACGATTCTCAGCAAGAGCATTTGCAGGCTTGCTGAACTGCATGCGCGCATTTTCTTTTCTATGGGATTTCTGCTTCTGCGTGCGGACTTTATCATCCTGATTCACGGCAAAGAGATCGGGCAATTGCATTTTCATGATTTCATCAGTAGCCTTCTTTTCAGAAGAAAGCAGATGCACGCTTGCAGACAATACGGGCTCAATCAAATCACCTGGTGGCACAGAAACCTTTCCCACGGGCTTAAAGGGATCATTAGCATTCGAAAAGATGATCGTATCCGCTTGCGCCGCGCGCACGAACAGTCCACTCCAAGCTTCGAGCGCCAGATCTGGGGCCGTCTGGGGATTTTTCCAATTGCCGTCGTAAAGCCAAATCTGTCCGGCAACCGCTTCATCATTCAAGCGCGTGCTATCACTTCTAAACATCAACTGGCCCAGCGTCAAGCGCGTGTTGTAGGGATTGCCGATCAGCGTCCAATCGTTGGCGCGCAATTGCCAGCCCCGAATTTTACCGGTGACGCCGTCCGACGTCGGCGCGGTATCGCCGGCCATCTTGTTGGTCAGCGGACCGCCGTCGCGACGAATCATGAAGTAACCCGCGCCGGTTTGCAGTGGAATGCTCTCGCCTTCCTGCCATTGGCCGTTGCCTTGATAGGCATAAAAACGCCATTTGCCACGGCGGCCATAATCCCCGAGATCTTTAAAAAGAACTTTGGCTGGCGGTGAATTCTGCAAATTCATTGGCGCAGACACCATACGGTAGGAACCAGCGCCAGTGCCGGCAGGCAAGCTGTTAGAATTTCCCAGCTCGCCCTCATTGAGATTGACCGGCAACGAAACAAAGTCAAGCGCATTGCTGCGCAGCGAATCGACATTGCCGGCGCGGTCGGCCACGATAATGCGATAATCGAAACCACTATTGCTGATGAATTCACCGGGAACCTCGATATCGGAGGCGCCATCAGTGTCTTCAAAAAAAGTGAATGATCGTCTCGGATCCCACTGCTGGCCCGGCCGGCGCAACCGAAATGTGATGCTTTCGATATTCGGTTCGGTTACGGAGAATGATACGGTTACCGGCTGCCCCACCTTCGCGCCTGAGGGCGGCGTATGCGAGTCAAACTGCGGTTTGGTCTGATCGAGAGTGATGTCCCAGGAGAGAACTTCCGACAGATTCCACGAATGATCGCGCACTTGGGCATAAATGGTTTTAACGCCTTCGCCTCCAGATTTGATGGTGAAGTTCGGCTCCGTGAAATCGATATTATCATTGTACGCAATCCAAGTCGTGTCGCTGAAATCCGGAGTCTCGGAAACGCGCATGAAATCGGGAGCCCGGTCAGAGCCATCTGCGAGTGGGTCAAAAGCGAATATAAAAAAACGGACATCGCGTGAATTGGTATAATCGGGATTCTCGAAGCGTTTGCCGCCACCGACATCGAAATATTCCAGCTTCGGATTGATGACGTCGAGTTTTTGCGTGAACACGCCCTCGAAGGTTGAAAGAACGAGTTGTTTCGTCCCCGGCATGTGTATGATGTTTCTCGTGTTCAAATCCGTCAGGCCGGTATTCAAGGGGAACCATTGTGAAAGATCGAACTTCTCACTTCGGAAAACGCCATGGCCGTCGGTCGCAACGTAAGCCACGCTGTCGAGCGCGATGATCTTCCAAATATCTTTATCGTCCATACGAACATGATCAATGCTCTCTTCATCGACTGCAAACCAATCGGCGCCGTCGGCGGAATAGAACAGGCCCTGATCGTCCGAAGTGATTCCAGGCAGGCCGCCGGAGCCTGCGAGCAGCAAGTCATCATTGCCAATAACTTGAAACTGCGAGATGCGTGAACCTTGTTCATCACGAAACGGAACGTTTGCTTTTTGCCAGTTAGTCAATCCGTCCGCGCTGAAGTAAATGCCTTCTCCATCCGTGCCGACGTAAACGTTCTCATCAAAGTATGCCAGCGCCGTGACGGTTTTTCTGGCCAGCTCGCCTTCGACAAGATTCCAAGTATTCCCATCAGCGCTGAAGTAAAGCCCTGCGGCGCCGAATCGCGCGCCGGCCCAAAATCCGTCATTCTCGACCTCCATCATTACCAACACCTCACCGGAATTGATTTCCAAAATCCTCTCCCAATCGCCACCGCTATTGCCGCCCTTGGTTCTATAGATGCCCTTATCGGTTGCGGCATAGATGGTTTCTTCATCTTGAGACTCGAGCAGTTGATAAACCAGCACACTATCAACCCCAGTTTGTTCCCACTGCAAACCATCGCGGCTGCGCCATATGCCTATGGCACGGTCCTGACTGTCGGGATACTCTGAGCCAAGTAAGAACCAATCTTGGTCGAAGTGATAAATCAAACTCGAGATTGGCGCTGTAAATGGCGTGACGGCAGGCGTCCAGGATTGCCCGCCATCTAGACTGCGGTAGACGCCGGCGCCGGCGCCATAAGCGAGCAACATTCTCTCATTTGAAACATTTACTCCTCCGGTGGCGATGTGAGTTGGCTGAGGCGACGTGGGAAACCAAACCGGTGCGCCGGTGGGGGCGCGGAACAGGCCGTTGACGAGCGTACCAGCGTACGTATCTTCACCACCGGCATTCGCGGCAAATGCCGTGATATGTGTTCCGGCGATCGGTGGCTCCGCCGGCACCCACGCGGCATTGTTCAGACCGTCGGTTTTGTCGATGTCCACAACTCGTATAACGCCGTCGCTTTCCGTGCCGACAAACAAATATGGCGTGTCAGGATGCAAATCCGAAATGAGTTTGGTAATGGGGGATTCTGTTTGATTCAAACGATTCCACGCCTCACCGTTGATTGAAGTATATACTTCATCTCGTTGATCACCGTCCTGCAGCGACAACGCCAAAAGGGAATCAGGGAAAATCGTCGTGAGGTTTCGGACACTCCCCAGATTCAACGGCACACCATCGGTTCTGACGGCGTTGGTCCATGCGATATTTTGATCAGAGGTATAAAACAGACCGTTCGCTTGCGTTCCGGCAATAATCGTGTCACGATAAAAAAGCATTGATTCGATTCGGTTGCCCGGTAAAGAGTACGTCCAATTTTCCCCGCCATCTTCGCTGATGAAAACGCCATGCTCTTGCGGCTCATTGGCCAGGAAAGCGCCGCGATTTGGCAGCGTGCCGCCGGTGCCGGCATAAATTTTCGAAGCAGAAACAGCCAGGCTGGTTACAATTCTGCCTTCCATTGCGGGGATAGCTTGCCAGCTTCTGCCGTCGTCCGTGCTGGTAAACAGGCCAAACGCGTCTTCAATAATATCTTCATTGAACGCAAGCTTCAAACCGCCGGCAAAGAGCGCCTCACCGTTGCTCGCGATTGCCAGCGCGGTTTTATCGGCCATGCCGCCTTCGGCGCGGTGCCAGCTTTCACCTTTATCCCAGGAATAATAGAGTCCGGAGTCATCAGAATGGTCGAAATTGACCACAGAGACAAAAAGAATATCATTTACTTCGAACAACGTCATGACATTGACGTCATTGAGCTGTTGCTCATCGGCCAATACCCAGGAAACTCCGCCGTCCGTCGAACGGAACAAACCCGTGGCAATGTTTGCGCCCGGCCCGCGCGTGCCAAGATGCAATAAAAGGTTGGTTTGTAAGTCGGCCATTATTCCAGTAACCTCGGCATTGAACTGCGGGCCATTGGTTTGCCACACGCCGGGCGCAGTGGTAACTTGTCCTAACGCGGGTTGCAAGAACCAACCGAACAGCAAAGTCAGAAAAATTCTCAAAGAAAAAGCATGAGATTTCGTCTTCATTTCGATTCACTCCGTATTAGTCCATTGCAAATGGAGCATAAGCCAAAAAAGTGTCCCAGCAGATAGAAATAACCCAGCGGATGTAAAAGCGGTTTTATCAGTTGGGTCGTATCAATCCACTGGCGATCTTTTTGTTTATGGTTCGCAAGGATCCCGCCTCGCCTCACTGTCCGCTGGGCAACCCCGGCACCTCGGCGAGCGCCTCCGGCGGTTTTAGAGCATTGTACAAGACAGCGCCGGCTGCCGTGAGCGTGGTAGCGCCCGCCGGCAACAGCCAACTTTTGTTTTTCGACCAATACGAAGGCACTTCGAGAAACTGCCATTTTTCCTTGAATTCGATTTTGCCCAGCTTCTCATCGAGATATTTCAGAATCGTCTCGACATTGTTGGCGGTGGAAAAATTTCCTTCTTGCAACTCGGTTTTGAGATTGATGCCTACAATTTCACCGTTCTTGTTGAACAACGGGCCGCCACTGTCGCCGCTTTCCAGCGAGAGGTCGGTTTGAACGAACTGCCCTTCTAAATTCTCGCCGCGGATGTATCCGGTTTTGGATTGAAAATAGTCGCCGACCTGCTGCGCGCGGCCGACATTCGCAATGGCTTCGGTCGAATCCACAAATCCTTTTTTGAATTTTTGAAAATCTTTGGTGCTCCAAAAGAACACCGGCTTAACCGGCGGGCAATTCTCTTCAACCATGACGATGGCCAAATCCAGCGCTGCCTCCTCGCTGCCCGGCATGGTTTTGCCGATGATGCCGCTTTCTTCATAGCCGGCAATCTCGAGGCTGAACTCCGTAGCGCCTTCCACCACATGATTGGCGGTCAGGAAATAGCCAACGTTTTGTTTGTCACGGGCAACAAAAAAACCAGTACCCGGCTTCGAGGTTTCGAGCGTTGCGGAGCTGGCGCGAACTTTTTCAATGGCGTATTGCGAAGGGTAGACTTCGTTCCAGGTGGGAAAAAGATCCAATTTCTCCGCGGCAAACGTGCGCGCCGCGAATTGCAGCAGCTCGGCAATGGCAATCGCGTGATGCGTGCCGTCGGCGTTTGGGCGCGCAATCATGCCGAGCACTTTGCCCTCACCGTCGAAAACCGGCATGCCTGCAAAAGTCTCGACCGCAAGGCCGGAGACGGTAAAGGCTTTGTCATCATCTTGAAACGCAACAAAGCTGGCGCGCTGCAAATCCTGAAACGATTGCGCCTCCCCCAATGTCCACAGTGGCGTGTTTTGCGCCTTGCGCAGATCAGGATGCTTGGTGATCGGGATCAAATCTTTCGTTGAAGTTTTAATACGGTAAAGCGCGACGCCCAGATTGTCGTCCGATTGTAGTCGTTCGGCGTCGAATTCCTTGGTTTTGCCGTCCAGCGCGGTGAATCGAACCTTGACTTCGAGTCCGACCGCAAGCTGATTGAGAGCGAGCATGTAAACGAACTGCTTGCTGCGCGCACCGGCGACGTAGAGTCCGTAGGAGGAATTCTGTCCGTCGCTCAACAGCGCGAAGCTGTCTTTTACTTTTGGCAAAATTTCCGCGGCAGTTTTTTCTTGTGCGAAGGCCGCAGGCAGTTGTGTTAAAAGACAAAAGATCGCGAGTAGAATGAATTTTTTGGGCATGATCGTTCTCCTCATGTCGAGTTGGCTGATGGGCCGCAATCTTGAAAAATGTATCCATCTTCGCCCTGTCATCCGGCAGGGATATTGTGAAGCTCCAGGTAAGGCAGCCAAGGACTTCACAAGATTCGCCTGAATGACAAATCGAAAGAGAGATAGAGATAACAGCCCACTAGTAAACGTGGGAATCCAGCAAGAAGCAAGTAGATGAAGCCAGTTTCGACCCAGCAGATTTTCCAGCGGATCGAGACAACCCAACTGATAAAGAGATTTGCATCGGTTGGGTTGCTTCTATCAGTTGGCTAAATTTTTTGAAGCGCATTCTGCTAATTTCACGCTTTAGAACAGATGAATATTATAGCTAAACTCCCGGCCGCCGTGCTCTTTCACTTTCAAAAGCAGCGTCTTCACATTCGCGGCAAGGGGCAGTTCCACTGCAAACGGCACGTCGGAAACAAGTTTCTGATCCTCCCAGACCTTGTCCGGCTTGCCAGGATCAGCGGAAAAGAGCGACACCGTCACTGTCATATTTTTGTCGGGAACCAGCTTGGCTTTGGCAACCAGCTTCTTGCTGGCGGCATCGGGTTTGTGAAAGCAAATCGGAAAGTAAATGTCCTGCGTGCCTTTGCGCGCCGAGGCGATGCCGTCGAGCTGGTCAAGCGGCAAGTTGATTTCAGTCAGGATTTTCGCGGGCCAGGAAAAGACGTTCCAATCCTTGCTGAAGGAAGGATTTCTCGGCTCCATAAAGTACTCTTTTTCAAGATTGAAAATGGAAAGCTTGATGTCGCTGGTTGCGGTCGAAAAAAAGTGCACGGAGACGTTTCCTCCCGCAGCGCTCGCCGGCGCATTCTGCCCCTCGCTGAGCACCAGAGACGTCAGCGCCACTGTTCCCGATACCGGTTTCCATTTTTTGGTCTTGATGCCTTCGAAACGGTTGCCATCGCGCAGCTTGTAGAGATGCTCGCGTTGGATTTGGGCTTCGGCGTTGCCAAACAATACAGCGCACAAGATCACCAGGCTAAAGATTCTTGTGGCTGCGACAGGCGAAAATGGTTTCATGGTTTACCTCCGTTTGTCAATAAGCCAGTTCGTTGCAGAAAATTTCTGACACAGACTTCTCACACACTTACTCCAGTTATTCAAATTCGCGCAATCTATGAACCTCCGCCGTCTTCAGCCACGCGGCGATGCCCGCCGGGGTTTGCCACAGCCGCGCCGTGCCGTCGGCGGAAGCGGTAATTATTTGCCGGCCGTCGTTCGAGAAAACGGCAGAGTAAACCGGGCCTTCGTGTTGAAACGTCATCAGCGTGTCGCCGGTGATTGACCACAACCTGGCGGTAACATCATCCGAAGCGGTAAGAATATGACGGCCATCCAATGAAAAACGCGCAGAATATAGCCCTCCTTCATGCGGATACGTCACGATCAATTTGCCGTCGGTTGACCACAACCGGGCAGTGTTGTCCCACGAGGCGGTGAGCACCTGGTTGCCGTCAGGAGAAAACGCAACTTTCCAAACCCGCTCGGCATCGTGTCGAAACGTTGCCAAACGCTTGCCCTCGAGGGACCAAAGCTGCGCGGTGGAATCTTCGGAAGCGGTCAAGATGCGGCGACCATCGGGCGAAAAGACTGCAGCCCACACTTCGCCCTCATGCCGAAAGCTTCCGATCATTTTCCCTTCCAACGACCACAGCCGGGCCGTGGAATCGTCCGAAGCGGTGAGGACCCGGCGGCCATCGGGAGAAAAAGCAACGGAATAAACCGGACCGGCATGTGGAATGGTCGCCAACAAGCCTCGCTCTCTCGACCACAACCTCGCTGTGTCATCCAACGAAGCCGTAAGAAATTGATCGCCCTTGGGTGAAAAGACGGCGGAATAGACTGTGCCTTCATGTTGAAATCTCGCCAGCATGCCACCCTGCAATGACCACAAGCGCGCGGTTTTGTCGCGTGAAGCCGTGAGAATTAAATCGCCCTCCGGTGAGAAAATGGCCGTCTGCACTTCCGCCTCATGCGGCAACGTCGCCTGCAATTCTCCTTCTGCAGACCACAGCCGAGCATTGAAATCTCCTGAGGCCGTCAGAATGTGTTCGCCGGTCGGTGAAAAAATCGTGGTATTGACTTCACCATCGTGTTGCAACGTGATCAAATCAGTCTTTGCGGCCGGCCACAGACGCGCGGTGCGATCTCGAGACGCGGTGAGAATGTGGCTTTCATCTGCAGAAAAAACGGCTGCATTGACGGCGCCATCGTGTTGCAACGTGGCGATCAACTCACCATCTTTCGACCAGAATCTGGCAGTACTGTCGCGTGAGGCCGTGAGAATGCGGCTGCCGTCTGGCGAACTCATCGCGGAAAATACCGGGCCGCGATGCTCGAATGTCTTCCGCAAATCTCCATTTATCGACCAGATTCTCGCAGTGCCATCGTCGGAGGCGGTGAGGATCGCATCATCATTTGCTAGAAACAATGCAGATCTAACCGAGCCATCGTGTTGAAATCTTTTTTGCAGATTGCCGCTTGCCGACCACAGACGCGCGGTATCGTCATCCGAGACCGTGAGAACAAATTTGTCGTCGGGAGAATTTACCGCCGTATAAACCGGGCCGCGATGCTGAAACGTGATCGCGGTGCCATCGTTGATCGACCAACGTCGGGCGGTGTTGTCGCTCGACGTTGACAGAATCCAATTTTCATCGTTGGAGAAAACCGCCGACAGCACCGCGCCCTGGTGCCGAAAGGCTGTAATCAAACCACCGGACTTTGACCAAAGCCGAACCGAATCATCATCACAAGCGGTGAGTATGCGCGTGCCATCACGTGAAAAACGGATGGTGTTCACATTGTTAGCGTGCTGGTAAGTTCTCACGCTGTCTCCATTCACCAACCATAAACGCGCCGTGGCGTCGTCTGAAGCCGTAAGAATTTCATTGCCCTCCGGTGAAAAGATGGCGGCGTTGACCTCATACTCGTGCGGAAATTTTGCTCGCAACTCGCCGGCGGCCGACCATAGCCGGGCGGTATCATCACGGCAAGTCGTCAGAATTTGGCTGCCGTCCGGTGAGAAAACCGCTGTGGTCACTTCGCTGCCGTGCAACAGGCGACTCGCATAAAATTGCCGCTGCTCGAAGCGAGTTTGATAAAATATCTTCAACAAAGCCTTTTCTGCGGAAGTGGTGGGATGCAACTCATACGCGGCTGCGGCGAGACGCAGTGCTTGCGCGCGGTCGCTTGGGAACCTCTCGTCCGCTTCTTTGGCGAGCAGATTGCTTTGCGCCACTGTGGCTTGCAACTCGGCGCGATTTTTTTGCTTCACGCTCTCGCGCCACTGCCACACCGCAAATCCCGCGAATAGAACAATCGCCGCCACCAAAACTCTGCGAATCTGGCGATTGCGCCGGCGCTCACGTTCAAGTTCTTCGCGGCGGCGGCGGCTGATTTCGAGCAGCTTTTTCTCGTTATCCGATAAGTTCCGCATACCCGCCAATCCCTGCTCGACGATGCGCAGATCCATCTCATCCAGCCAGACCTCGTCGTCCGGGACACGGATTTCTCGAATCTTGTTGCTCAAGATGCGCGCGGCGCGCTGCCCGGGTTTGTCGGAAGTGTTGTATTGCTTGATGACTTCGGAGGCCAGCGTGTCATGCGTCAAACTGGTGGCCTCCTGGCCCTGCTGGGCTTCGGTCAACAGATAAAGATCCTTGCATTTGGCGACCAAAGCTTCGATGATTTGCTGGCGATGTTCATAGGTTCGGCGCAAGGTTTCCAGCGTGCTGCTGTCGGCGGCGCCGTGGCTGGACGTGTGAAAATAGAGAAAGTCCAACGCCAAGCCGGAATCGACGATCTCCTGCTGCCAATGGCGCAACTCCTTCATCTGCTGCTCAAAAAACTCCCTCATCCCAATGCCGTCCTTCTTGAGCTGCTGGTACTGCGCCACGGCAAAATGGGGCGCTTCCGCATTTTCATTACTGGCGACGTTCCACAGCTTGGTCAGCACAATTTGCAGCACGGGCGCCACCGAGGAATCTTTATCTTCCAAAAGATGATCGGCGATCATCACCGGCAACTCCTCATCGACGGTGAGATGGTAGCGCTTTTTCAAGGCCGGCGTTTGCGTGACCCCCTGAAAAATATCGAGAATATCCTTGCGCGTGAGCGTTTCCAAAAACACAGTGGAGCGCGGCAGCAGAAACGTGCGAAAACGCGCTTCGATTTCGGCATGATACTCTTTGCGATAACTCAAAATCATCTTGCCTGTGGGACGCAACGCCGGCGAGCTGAAGATGATGCGCAGCGCCAGCATGAAATCGTCCAATTCGTAGGGAAGTTCCGAATTGGGCCGGGTGAAATGTTCTTCCACTTGATCGAGAATCACCAGCAGCGGCTTGTTGGTGTGCGCCTCGATCACCAGCCATTTTTCCAGGAAGGTCAGAATATCCTCATCAATCAGCACCGCGGTATCCTGCCCGGCTTCTTCGGATAGCGGTGTCGTCAACGTGTGCTGCGCCTGCGTGTCGGTTTTGAAAACCAGTAAACGCGCAATAAACGCTTCGATTTCCTGTTTCACCGGCTCCGGTGAGGTGGCGGCTGCCGCTTCAAGCTCGCGAATGATTTTATCAATGATTTGACCGGGGTGTGCGTCCGCGGCCCCAGCGGGTTGCGCCTCGCTCTTCTCCGGCGGCAACGCCAATCCAGCCAACTGGGGTATCCGCGTAAGTTCGTCTTGGGGAATCTTGGCCAGCTCGCGCTGCAACGCTGCGCCCAGGGTGTGAATCAATCCCTTCTGCGCGTGGCGCCGCGCATAGACCACGGTGTAATCCGTTTCCAAGCGCGGATAGAGACCGGCCTCCAGCAATGAAGATTTGCCCACGCCCGATTGCCCATAGAGCAGAATGATGGGATCGGCATGCGGATCGTTGACGCGGTTGCACAGCGCTCGCACATAATAGGAACGGCCAAAGAAGATTTCCGCGTGCGGCCGTTCGTAGCGCCGCAGAAACAGAAACGGTGATTCCGGCAGATCATGGGTTTTGGGTATCTCCGGCAGGCCAAAGAGAGGATTGCCCACGGCTTCCGGCAGGCTCCACTCCTTGATTTGCTCCGCGCCGTTGCGATAGTAGATCTCCCACGGGAAGCGATCGGAAGTTTCCGCCTGGCCCTGCCAGTGCAGCGCACGAGTGTTGCCGGCGCCTTTCTCGATCTTGATTTGATCGACTGCCTCGACCCAGGCGCGATCAATTCCAAGTCCGGCGGCCATGCCTTGATAGAAACGCACCGACAATTTGGTGGCAACGCCGTCATCGATTTTCTGTGACGTGCCGACCACGGCCGGCAATCCCGCTGCGATCAAATCCAGCGCTTGCTGCTGCGAGCAGCAGCCGTTCAAGAAAATGAGTTGCAGGCCTTTTTGCCTGGCAAGAAACGAAACCAGGCCTTCACTATGCGCCGTCGCGTGCTCACCGGTCAGCGACTCCAGTAGCAGTTCGTAGCTGCCGGCGTGGCCGCCGTAATGAAAAACGGCGATGCGATCCTGATATTCTTGGAACACATCGAGAATGTTTTCGACCGTGGTGTTGGAGCGCTCAACGACTTCGCACAACTCCGCCTGCCGGGCTTTTTGCAGCGCTTTGCGAATGCCGTCCAGCTCGAGGGGCAGGTTGCGCAAATAGGCGCCGCCTTCGGTGCGGTCTTGGGCAAAGGCGAGAAAGATCACCGGCTTCGCGGGGGATTCGATCATGAGGTTGTTCTGCTGGGCTGAACCAGTGGGGCCGGATCTACCATTGCGCTGCGGAGCACGCGGCACCTGCCGGCCCGCTTGGGAAAAATGTGGGCGTCTCTCAAACGACTGGCCTTTCCTGTTTCTTCCCCTGGCTCCGGGTTGATCTTTGGGGGTGGCATATCCCGGCTTTGGGCTGGGGCACTATAATGAATCTTGCAAGAATATGCAAACGAATCGCGAAAAAAATCCCGGCGCCACAAAACGGCCGCCTGAGAAGGTTGCGGGGACTGACGCCACGCCATGAGTCGCCCGAAGTCAAAATAGAATTCTCAAGTTTCCGCAGACATTACCATTTGGGATAAGACGATTGAACCTGCAGCCGGTGTGATTTCCGTATTGCCTGAAAAGAGAACCCTGGCAAGACAGGATGAAAGGCCAGTGGTCTGTTATCTGAATTCGTGGAAGTGGCCTCGCGAGATGTCCTTCAGCCGAATCCCATGAAATACTCGTGCTGTTCCCCAGTCTCCATGAAATCCTCACAGGATGACAATAAGAGCAGATCTGTTTTTCATGGTAACAGGGCACCAGTTTGGGGCTGTGACTTGTTCCGTACCACAGCCAGGTTTTGAGTCAAGGGTTTCAATCACTGTTGCGAGCGCGATTTTCGACACTCGCTCATCGAAGAAAATTGAAAGTCACGCCCGACTCGGGTCTGAATGGTTTTGCCTGGAGTTTTTCCCAGTGTCGCCCGAGGGCTTCAGCTTTCACTGGTTTGAAAACAAGCGGAGAGCCTCTGTCCGAATTCCATGGCCAGACGAGCAGCCCCAAGGCGTGAAATGCAAAAGCGAAGGGCAACGATCGGGAATGGAAAAAACGGCCTTGCCTGCCGGCGGCGCGCCTGTGCGGTGGGATTGACAGCCACGTTCCTGCCGCTTGTTACGCTTCATTCCAAAACCACGCCATTTCATTGCAATGAAACGTTACGCGCTGTAATCGAGGCGCGTGGCAAGACAGAGGCTTGCACCGATAACTCAAACATCAACATGCACCGCCGGCAGGTGCAACTGCGCCGTGCGCGTTGGCATCGCGGTTGCTTTGCGAACGGGCGTGAACCACGAAACCCGAGGACGCCATGATTGACTATCCCAAACTCGCCGAGCAGGAAGCCGATACCCGCCGCCCGGGAAACCGCGAGCAGCGCATTGCTTACGTGGTGACACGGTTTCCCAAGTTGTCGGAAACCTTTGTAGCGCGCGAAGTGCTGGCCTTGCAGCAGCACGGCGCAGTTGTCGAGTGCTTTTCGATTCACCGGCCGTTGCCGGAGCCGCTTCCCGCTGACATGCAGGAACTGGCCGCGGCCACGACTCATCTCTGGCCGCCGCAGCCGCTGGCTTTGCTGGCGGCGATCGCCGGTTTCCTCACCCGCACACCCGCCCGTTTCCTGCAAACGCTGGCGCTGTTTTGGCGGCAGGCGCCGGCCACGTTTGCCGGACGCAAGCGTTTCCTGCTGCACTTTTTTGAGGGCGTCTATCTGGCGCATTTGTGCCGGCAGCGCGGCGTGCGCTACCTGCATGCGCATTTCGCCAACGGGCCTTCCAGCGTGGCCATGGCCGCCAGCGCACTCAGCGGCATTCCCTTCGGCTTCACCAGCCATGCGCAGGACATCTATTCCGATCCGCTCATGCTGGATCTGAAAATCGCGGCAGCGGCCCTGCCCCTCACCATTTCGGAATACAATCGCAAGCACATGCTCGCGAACTACGAAGTGGCATATCCCGCCAAGCTGCGCGTACAGCGCGTGGCCGTGGACGTGACGCAATTCACTCCGGCGACGGTTGCCATGCCCAGCCTGCGGCCGCCGCTGGTGGTGGCGATCGGCCGGTTGGTCGCGAAAAAGGGATTCATTCATCTGGTGCGGGCCTGCAGCCGGCTGGCGCAGTCGGGCGTCAATTTCCGCTGTTGGATCGTCGGCGAGGGGCCGGAACGCGCGGCGTTGCAGGCGGAAATTGCAGCACTGGGGCTGCAGTCGCGCATTCGCCTGCTGGGCGCGCAACCCAACGTGCGCAAGTTTCTCGCACGCGCGGAAGTCTTCGTGATGCCCTGCGTGCAGGATGCCGATGGCGATCGCGACGGCATTCCCACCACGCTGATGGAAGCGATGGCGATGCGCGTGCCGGTCATCTCCACCGAGATCTCCGGCATTCCGGAATTGGTGCAGCACGAGGCCACCGGTTTGCTCGCGCCGCCGGAGGATCCGGAAGCGCTGGCGCGCGCCATGGCGCGGTTGCTGGCGGACGAGGCCTTGCGCGCGCGGCTTGCTGCCGCCGGCCGGCGCTGGATCGAGCAATACCACAATCTGGAAAGCAACAGCCGGCGTTTGTGGCAGTGGATCCAACACCGCATGCTGCAAGCCGAAGCGGCAGAAGACCGCCGCGGGCCGCATCATCCTGCCGGCGCCGCAGCAACGCCCACGCGGCCTGACCGGCGGCGCGCGCCACTGTTTGCCGATCAATTCCAAATCATGTTTGCCTGAGCCGCCACCGGCCGGCTTGAGTCAGAGGAGAAATGAAAATGCTCGGAACCTATGCCATCATCTCGCCGGTGCGCAACGAGGCGAAATATCTGCCGCGCACCATCGCTGCCATGGTGCAGCAGCAGCACCGGCCGCAGGAGTGGATCATCGTCGACGACGGCTCCAGCGATGACACCGTTGCCCTGGCGCAAGCTGCCGCAGCACAGCATGCCTGGATCAAGGTGGTGCGCCGCAGCGACCGCGGCTACCGCGAGCCTGGCCGGGGCGTGGTCGAAGCCTTCAACGAAGGCCTGACGCACTTGTCGTGCAAGACGCCCGACTTCATCTGCAAGATGGACGGTGATCTCGAGTTCGGCCCCGGCTACTTTGCCATGCTGCTGCGCGAATTTGCGCGGCGGCCGCGGCTGGGCATGGCCAGCGGCACCACGTATTTGTGCGGCCCCACCGGCAAGCTGATCGCGGAAAAAGTCGCGCCCGATTTCGTCGTCGGCCCGATCAAGCTCTATCGTCGCGCCTGCTTTGAAGCGATTGGCGGATTGGAGCCGCATCTCGGTTGGGACACGATCGACGTCTACCGCGCCCGCATGCACGGCTGGGAAACGGCGAACTATCCCGAGCTGATCGTCATTCATCTCCGCCAAATGGGCACCGCCAAAGGCATTGTTTGGGGCAAAATGAAAACCGGCATGGGCGATTACTATTACGGCTCGCATCCCTTGTTCGTGCTGGCGCGCTGCCTTTATCGCATGAGCGAGCCGCCCTACGGCGTCATCGGCTGCGCCATCGGCTGGGGCTATCTGCGCTCGCTGCTGCGGCGCGAGGCGCGCCTCGCGGATCCGGCATTCATTCGGTATTTGCGTGCCGATCAGATGGCGCGTTTGCGCGCCCTGTTTCTGCCCTGGAAGCGGCCGCTGCGATCACAGCAATCCCAACTGGCAGCCCAACCGGCGTGACAGTATAAGAATGCAATTTCGGAACTTCGAAAACCTGGAACTTTGGAGCGCAACATGAAAGTCGAGATTCTTGGCATCTCCGTTGATCGCGTCGGCATGGCCGAAACCCTGGCGCGCGTGGAGCAATTCATCACCGAGCGCAAACCGCGCCTGGTGATCACCCCCAACGTCGATCATCTCATCAAAACCCGCAAGGATAGAGAGTTCAAGCGCATCTATGACAAGGCGGATTTGGCGGTGCCGGACGGCGTGCCGCTGTTGTGGGCGGCGCGCTTCTTGGGTACGCCGCTGGTCGAGCGCGTCAACGGCACGGACTTGTTCGAAGCACTCTGCGGCCGCGCGGCGGAGCGGGGTTACAAAGTCTTCTTTCTCGGTGCGGCACCGGGCGTGGCCGCCAAAGCCGCGGCGGTTCTGCGCCAACGCCATCCCAAACTGCAAGTGGCCGGCACCTATTCCCCGCCCTTCGATTTCTTCAGTGATTTCGCGGAGAATCAGCAGATCGAAAACATGATTCGCGCCGCGCAACCCGACATTCTCTTCGTCGGGCTGGGTGCGCCCAAGCAGGAGAAGTGGATTCATCGGCATATCGCCCGGCTGGGCGTGCCGGTCAGCATCGGCATTGGCGCTTCGTTCGAGTATGTTGCGGGCCTCACGCGCCGCGCCCCGCGTTGGATGCAACGCACCGGCCTGGAGTGGCTGCACCGCGTGCTCGAAAGCCCGGGCCGCTATTGGAGACGCTACCTCCTCGAAGATCTCGCCTTCTTCCCGCTGGTGGTGGCGCAGCGCATGCGCCTGGCGTTGCGCCGGCAGGTGCCGCGTCCGGCTTATTGACGCAGGCGCTCGCGGCCCTGCCGCGAGCGAGCCGGCATATCGCTCTCAGCCTGCCAATGGGATCGCAGCAAAACCGGACAATGGTGCCATCTGCAAACAGCTCCCTCATCCCACACAGCCAAGGCCGGGGTGGATTTGACTATCGCCCCGGCCTGTCTTTCTGGCCGCATGGAATTCCTCCCGCCCGCCTGGTTGCGGGCAAGCGCGGCTGATCCGCGCCGCCCTCATCTTCTGCCGTGCGAAAACACCGCCTCCCGCTTTCCACGAAAACAGTTGCCGCTCTGGCGGGAATTTGTATTTTGTGCCATGCCGAATGTTCTTGCGGTTGCATGACGGGTCGCGCAGCAATCGATCAAATTGTGGAGCGAAATCCTATGCTGAAACATCTGCCCTTGCGTCATCCCCAGCCGGATGCGAAAAAATGTATTGCGGTACTGATGGGGCGCGTGCCGCAATCGCGGCCTCCGCTGGTGGAGTACATCGTCGATGACGTCGTGATGCGGCCGATCGTGACGGAGCTGCTCGGCCGGACCTGGGTGCCGGAAGCGGCGGAGCGAGCGGCGCAACAAGCTTATTTGGATAATTTGATCGTATTTTGGCACCGCCTGGGCTATGACTTCATCCGCATTGAACGCAACCTGCCGCTGCCGACGCACCAAATGTACATTCCCGATGCCGCGCCGGCTTCGGACAAAATCCGCGCCTGGCCGGATGAGCACCAGGGCGCGATTCGAACCTGGGAAGACTTCGAGCGCTATCCCTGGCCCACGGTGGCGGAGATGGATTTTTTTCCCTTCGAACACATCAATGCGCATCTGCCCGAGGGCATGGGCATGATTGTCTCGCATGGCGGCGGCGTGTTCGAACACTTGTCCTGGATCATGTCGCTGGAAGGGCTTTGCCATGCGCTCTATGAAGCGCCGGATTTGGTCAAGGCGATTGCCGACCGCCTCGGCCAGTTGATGGTGGGATTCTATGAACAGGTACTCGGCCTCGAGCGCCTGATTGCAATCTTCCCCGGCGATGACATGGGGTTTCGCACCGCCACGCTGGTTTCGCCGCAAACGCTGCGGGAGCTGATTCTGCCCTGGCACAAACGCTTTGCGGCCATGGCACATGCCCGGGGACTGCCCTATTTTCTACATTCCTGCGGCCAGCTCGAAAAAATCATGTCCGACTTGATTGAAGAGGTGGGCATCGATGGCAAGCATTCGTTCGAGGATTTGATCATTCCGGTGCAGGATTTTCAGGCGCGCTACGGCGATCGCATCGCGGTGTTGGGCGGCATGGATGTCAACCGGCTGGCCGGCGACTCGCCGCAGGAAGTGCGCCGGCATGCCCGCTTTCTGATTGAAACCTGTGGCCGCCGCGGCCGCTATGCGCTCGGCTCGGGGAATTCCATTCCCAGCTATGTGCCGCCGGAAAACTATCTCGCCATGCTCGATGAGCTTTTCGAAGTCGCTTGACGCGGCGACGGCGGCCAAGCACAGACGCCGCGTGGCTTTTCACGACCGCGGCGAGCCGGGCTTCATTCCTCGTCATCGAGGTAGGGAAGACCAACAACACCGCGAAGTGATCAATGCTGTCGCCGCACAACTCCACCGGCCGCACCGTTCTTCAGCGCCACCGCGCCGCAAGAAAGCGGAGTTTTTCCACCGCTTGAAAACTCTCCCCGCCTTCGTGATGGTTGTAAGGCCAAACCTTGATCTGCTTCGCGCCCGCATAGTGATTGTAGGCGGCAAACACCGTGGAGGGCGGGCAAATCTCATCCATCAATCCCACGGAAAAAAGCGCCGGGCTGGCTGCCCGCACCGCGAAATTGAGGCCATCGAAATAAGACAATGTCCGAAACACGGCTTCGCTTTGGTCGCGATGCACCTGGCAGAACTTGGCGATTTCCTGATAGGGAAAAGTATCCACGATTTCGGTGGCGCGGCGAAAGTGGCAGAGAAAAGGAACATCCGGCATCACCGCGGCCAGGCCGGGTACCAGTCCCGCCACCGCCAGCGCGATGCCGCCGCCCTGGCTGCCGCCGGTGACTGCCAGACGTGATCCGTCAATCGCGGGATGCGAGGCTGCAGCTTCGACCGCCCGCACGGCATCGGTGAAAAGGCGGCGATAGTAGTAGTTGTGCGGAGCGAGTATACCGCGCGTCAGGAAGCCGGGATGGTGGGGATTTGAGCCTGCTGGTTCGAGATCAGGCGTATCGCCTTTGCGCCAGACGCTGCCCTGGCCGCGCGTGTCCATGATGAAATGCGCATAGCCGGCATTACTCCACAACAGCCAATCGAGCGGCAAGCCACGGCCGCCGCCATAGCCGATGTACTCGACCACGCACGGCAAAGCCGCGCTGCGTTCGCGCGGCAACATCAGCCAGCCCTTGATCGGCTGCCCGCCAAATCCGTTGAACGTCACATCGTATGTTTCAACCAAACGCAAGCCGGAGTCGACCGGATCGAACGTGGCGTGCAGTGGAAAGCGCTGCGCTTGCAGCAGCGTTTCCTGCCAGAAAGCCTCGAAGTCAGGCGGCTCGCTGCGCTCCGGCCGGTAGATTTGAAGCTGATCGAGAGGCAAATCGAAGAACATGAGAAACTCCCACCACCGGGAATAGACACTCCACCCTCACCGTGCGCAGCCAAGCAGCGGCGCGTGGGTTTGTCGACCACGCAGGTTGCAGCGCTTTCGCTTTGGGCGAAACAAACGGCCTCGCCGCCTCACAGCCCCAGGGCTTTGGCCGCGGCTTCGTACTCTTCCGGCCGGACATAGATGATGTAGCCGTAGCTGCCCCTGCCGTCGGAAACGCCGTTGGAAGCATAAATGTTGATGTTGGCTTCGTACAGCTTCTCGTGCACTTCGGCGAGCGCGCCCAGTTTATCATCGCCCTGCGCCAACAGAGCGCGATGCGGGCCGTCCAGGCCGAAGCCGGCTTTGCGCGCGGCATCCATGAACTGCGGGGTGTGCTCGGGAAAGAGGGTGAGTTGGGTGCGCATCGGGCCGGTGGGAATCGCGGAAAAGGCGAGCAAATTGACGCCTAACTCCGCAAGCTGGGAGAGCAGTTTGTAGGCCTCGCCCGGCTGATCTTTGACCGTCGCGTAGAGGTAATCAACGCGTCTGATACTGAAGGACATGGCTCAAACTCCTGAAAGGGTTTCACGGAACAACCTGGTCGGCAGGAATCTACAAAAAGCCGCACAATGAAGCATGCGTTTTTTTCCGCTGCGGCTGTGCTCACTGCACCGCAAAGACCGCGCGCGCCGGCTCGGGCATGCCGAGTTGCACGCCGCGCGCGCCCGGCGAACAACCGCCGACGGTCAGCCGGAACTGGCCGGGTTCCAGTCTCTGCTCGCCGGCCTCGTCCACCAGCATCATGTGTTCCGGCGTGATGGTGAAGGTCAGGGTCTTGCTTTCGCTCGCTGCCAGCGCGACCCGCTGAAAGCCGATCAGCTTATGCTGCGGCACGGTCACCGTTGCCTGCAAATCGCTCAAGTAGAATTGCACCACTTCTTCGCCCGGCCGGTTGCCGGTGTTGGTCACCGTGATTTGCAGCGGCAAGGACTCGCCGGGAGCAATGCGTGCGCGTGGCAGCCGCAGATCGTGATAGGCAAATTGCGTGTAGCTCAGGCCATAGCCAAAGGGATAGAGCGGCGCGGCGGTCAGATAGCGATAAGTGCGGCCCGGCATGCGGTAATCCTCGAATGCCGGCAACTGCGCCAGCGACCGCGGAAAAGTGATCGGCAGCCGGCCCGAGGGTGAAGCGTCGCCGAACAGAATCTCAGCCACGGCCTGGCCGCCGGCCTCACCGGGATACCACACAAACAAGATGGCCTGCACCCAATTCTCAACTTCCCCCAAAATGATCGGGCTGCCGCCGTGCAAAATGAGCACGATCTTCGCGCCCCGGCTTGACAATTTGCGGAGAAATTCGACTTGAACCGGCGGCAGCGCAAGATCCAACCGGTCACCGCGATCCGGTGAAAGAATCGCTTCGCCCTCTTCGCCCTCCAGCAGCGGCGAAAGGCCCAAACATGCGACCACGACTTCGTTGGCCGCCGGCGTGTAAAAGGCCCAATCCTGCGGATTCACGCTGGGCGCGTGCAACTGGGTGCCCACGAGATAGGTCACGCGCATGCCTTCCGGCGCCCGTCCGGCAATGCCTTCAAGAATGGTGGTGAGGTTGTCATTCAATCCAAAATAATTGCCCAGCAGCGCATCGACACTCGCCGCGTTCTGGCCGGTCACCAGAATCTTGCGCGTGTCCGGCCGGATCGGCAAAAGCTGGTCTTGATTTTTGAGCAGCACGATCGCTTTGCGCGCCGCCTCCAGCGCCAGGCTGCGGTGTTCCGCGCTGCCGATCACGCTGGGTGGAATGGCGGTATAGGGCACCATTTCCGGCGGATCGAACAGGCCGAGCTTGAACCGCGTGCGCAGTGTGCGCGCCAGCGCGCGATCGAGATCCGCTTCAGCCAGCAAACCGCGATCAATGGCCTCGCCGATTTTGTCGTAGGTCACGCCGCAGCTCAGGTCGCAGCCGGCCTGGAGCGCCAGCGCCGCAGTTTCCACCGGGCCTGGCGTGAAGCGATGGCGGGCATGGATGTCTTCCAGCGCCCAACAATCGGACACGACGTGACCCTCGAATTGCCACTGGCCGCGCAGAATTTCCACCAGCAGCCGTTGACTGGCACAGCACGGCTCGCCGTTCACGCGATTGTATGCCGCCATCACTGCCTCGACGCCGGCTTCCGTCACCAGTTTTTTGAACGCAGGCAAATAAGTGTCGTGCAAGTCGCGCAACGACACTCGGGCATCGAAATGGTGGCGGTCTTTCTCCGGACCGCTGTGCACCGCAAAATGCTTGGCGCATGCTGCGGCTTTGAGATAGCGGGGATGATTGCCCTGCAAGCCGCGCACAAACGCGGCACCCAGTTCGCCGGTGAGAAAGGGATCTTCGCCATAGGTTTCCTGGCCGCGGCCCCAGCGCGGATCGCGAAAGAGGTTGATGTTCGGCGACCAAAACGTGAGGCCTTGATACTGGCCGGTAAAACCGCGGCGCCGCACCGTTTCGTGAAATTTGGCGCGGGCTTCATCGCCGATGGCGGCTGCGACCCGCTGCAGCAAGTCTACGTCCCACGTGGCCGCCAAGCCGATGGCTTGCGGAAACACGGTGGCGCGGCCGTTGCGCGCGACGCCGTGCAAAGCTTCACTCCAATAGTTGTAGGCGGGAATGCCGAGGCGCGGCACTGCCGGTGCCTCATGCAGCATCTGACTGATCTTTTCGGCGCGCGTCATGCGGGAGAGCAAATCCTGCACGCGCTCGGCCAGCGGACGCGCCGGATCGAGATAAGGAGGAGAGTCTGTCATCATTGCTTGGCCCTGGCAAAAGGCGATGAGCGGCAGGAGCAGCACAAGCAGCGCCGGAAGCAGGCCGGGGCAGCGGAGAAAGTGGCGGCGCATCTTTCAAGCTCCGGCATAAGTTCGCAGCAAGGTGGCGCCAGTTACGGCCGTCACGGCAAATTCGCCCAGGGCCGCGGGCAGCAACGTGAAACGCACGGCAGCGAGCGTCATGCGATTGATGCGGACCTCTCCCGCAATCACGCCCCAGATTTCCAGACTCTCGCCGTTGCAGGCGCCGGTGAAAGTCGCACCCGCGGCCATCTGCACGCGCTCGGTCACGAAGTATTGATTCGCACACAACCGCCAGCGCCGCACGCCCTTCTGCTCCGCAACCAGCTCAGGTGGCCGCAGGCCCGGCTCGACTTGCGCGAAGTTGATCACGGCCATCGCCTTTTCGAGGTGCAATGGCCGCGGCCGGCCATCGTCTCCGACGCGGTTCCAATCATACACACGATAGGTGGTGTCGGAATTCTGCTGAATTTCCGCGATCAGCAGACCGCTCATGATCGCATGCAGCGAGCCGGCCGGCACGCAGATGTGATCGCCCGCCTTGACCGGCAGCCGGTGCAGGAACGGCTCCAGCCGGCCGGATTCGACTGCCTGGCGAAACGCCGCGGGCGTGGTGCCGGCTTTGACACCCAGGATCAACTCGGCGTTAGGCGCGGCCTGCAACACGACCCACATCTCGGTTTTGCCAAGCTCGTTGCCCTCGTGCGTGCGCGCGAAATCATCGCTGGGATGCACCTGCACCGAGAGCGGGAGATTGGCATCCAACAATTTGATGAGCAGGGGAAACTTCTGCCGCGCCTGCGCCCAGGCACAATTGCGGCCGATCAAATCCAGGCCCAGCTCGGCATGCAGATCGGTGAGCAAACGGCCGGCGCAAGGGCCGTTGTCAACGGCGGTCACGCCGTTTTGATGTCCGGAGATTTCCCAGCTTTCGGCGACCACGCCGTGCGGCGGCAGGATGCGCCCCAGCCGTTCGAGATTCCGGCCGCCCCAGAGATAATGTTTCAACACGGGAGTAAAGGTCAGAGGATAAAGGGAGTCTGCCATACGCTGCAATCCTCAAGAAGAAATGGTGCAAAATCAAAAACCCCATTGCCGCCGGGAAGATAGCAAATGGGATTTTCATTTCAGAGAGGATTTTCAGCGGTGTCTGTCTTCCTTCGACCGCTGCGCGCGAGTTGTCCGGGTTGGGGGTTTTGTAAATTGCCAGGCGATGTGCCTGGGTCTTCGCGAGATCCTTTGCAGCATGTCTGCTCTTGGGTGGGCTGTACTTCTCACTGAAGAAACAAAGCTGTTCACGCAAAGCCGAAACGGTTCTGCGAAGAAGAACTTTGCGGGTTCTTTCCGTTTTGGCGGCTTGGCGTGAGGCTTTGCCTTTGGGTTCTGGCTCGTTCGAGTTATGCGTTCAGCTTTTTGGAAATCACAGCCATTTGAGCCACGGAGGCGCTGGGATCGCAGAGTTGCAGCATCAAAAAAACGCCGTCACCTCATTCCAGGTGGGCGAGCGGCGCGGCAAAGGCGTCAGTCAGCGACTTCACCTGCAGGCTGCGCTCGAAATCGGCCAGCGCGATCTTTCCCTCTGTTTGAAATTCGACGGTCACCGGCCGGCCCGGCACGAGATGAAAATAGTTGTCGGTGAAAAATCCCTCATGCTCATCCGCGGTGAGGAAGACATGGCTGGCAAATTGATCCGCGGCCAGCGTGATCTGGAAGCCGTTCGCTGTCGCAGTCACCTGCTTGCTGATTTGGGACGAGGGCAGGCGCAACTCCTTCACTGGCTTGAAGAGCAGCGTGTTCGCCGACAGGACTTCCCCGTTCGCAGCGTGCAGCTCGGCGAGCAGGAAAGCGCGCTGTTCCTCCCCGGCCGGCAGCCATTCATTCTTGTTGAAGGAGAAGTAGTTCGTGCTGCTCAAGGCTCTCACCCACACCGGCCTTTCTTCCTGCCGTAAAACCTTGCCGTTGAATTCGATCAGACTGAGATGCAGCGTCGCCGCCACCGGTGCGCGCTCGTCAGAGACGATATACACTTCAACCTTTGTGCTGTCATGATGTGGGCTGACCAGAATCGGACTGAAGAAGCGGCGGGCGAAGTAATGCAGCGCCTTCCACCGGCCGTAGTAGTCAAGCGAGGACCACGAGGCCACGGGCCAGCAGTCATCGATCTGCCAGTACAACGCGCCCATGCAGCGTGGCCGCAGCCGGCGCAGATGCTCGGTGCCGAGCTTGAGGCCTTCCGCCTGCACAATCTGGCTGACGTACAAAAATGAGGCGAAATCTGTGGGCTCGGGAAATTCGCGCAGCGTGTAGGTGCGAATCAATTCATTGCCGCGGCCGTGCTTCTGGTGGGTCACCATCACCGGCGAGGCCAGGTCATAGTCCTCCGGCAGCGCGAATTGCTTGATGGTTTTGAGCTGCGGGAAAGACTGGAAACCATATTCGCTCATGAAGCGCGGGGTCTGCTGCAGATAAGCGGCAAAAGGTTCGGCGCCGTGCCACACGCCCCAATAGTGCATGTCACCAGAGTTGGGCGAGCCGGGCCAGTCCTCCTGATTGTAGGAAGTGGGCGAACTGGGCCAGTAAGGCCGCGCGGGATCATACGTGGCGCACACTTTGGGCAACACGCCGTGGAAGATTTTCAAATAATCCTGCCATACGCTGTCCGGGCATTGCTGCTGCCAGCCCCAGCCCTTCCAGCCGGCTTCGACTTCGTTGTTGCCGCACCACAACACGAGGCTGGGATGATTGCGCAAGCGCTTGACCTGATGAATCGCTTCCTGCTCGAGGTTGGCCAGGTCCGCGGGCTGCGCCGGATACATCGAACAGGCGAACATGAAATCCTGCCATACCATGAGGCCCAGCTCATCGCACAGTTCATAGAATTTTTCGTTTTCATAGATGCCGCCGCCCCACACCCGCAGCATGTTCATGTTGGCCTCTTGCACGGCATGCAGCAACTTCGCATAGCGCGCGGCGTCGATGCGATTCAGGAAATTGTCGGCGGGAATCCAGTTGCCGCCCTTGGCAAAAACCGGCACGCCATTGACGACGAACTCGAAACTGCGGCCCCAGGCATCCGGTTGCTGCCATAATTCCACCGTGCGCAAGCCCACGCGGCGGGAGGCCTGGCCAACGTTTTTGCCGCCCGCCTGCAACTGTGCGTGAATCGTGTACAGCGGTTGCTCACCCATGCCGTTGGGCCACCACAGCCGCGGGTTCGCAATGGTGAAGTCGAGGCGATGCGTTTGCACGCCGGGGGTCAGCTCGCAGCGGACGGTTTGCGGCGGAAAAGCATTCTCCGCCGAGGCAATTCTGATCTCAGCTTGCTGCGGCCGCGTGGCATGAATCTCGACCGCGGCGGTGAGGCGTGCGCTCTTTTCGGTGAGTTGATTTTGGATGATTTGCAGATCAACGACGCGGGCTTCCTCCCACGCCTCCAACAGCACCGGCTGCCAAATCCCGCTGGTGACGAAGCGCGGGCCCCAATCCCATCCGAAATGATAAGGCGCCTTGCGGGTGTAGGGGCTGGTCTTCTCGCCGTGATCATTGACCGCGGGCAATTGATAACTCAACTGCGCCATGCGCGGCAACACTTCGTTGATGGGCGAGCGGAAATGCACGCGCAGGGTGTTTTCGCCGGCGCGCAGCAGGGATTTGCAGGCCACGCGCCATTCGCGGAACATGTTGTCGGCGCGCAGAATCAGCGAATCATTCAAAAAGACGTCGGCATAGGTATCCAATCCGGCAAACACGAGCTCGACGTTCTCGCGCTGGCGCAGGCCGGCGGCAACCGTGAAGCGGGTCTGATATTCCCAGTCGGTTTTACCGATCCACTGCAATGTGCTTTCGTTGTCGCGATAGAAGGGATCTGCAATCAAGCCCTGGCGCAACAAATCGGTGTGCACCTCGCCCGGCACCTGCGCGGGGTACCATTTCTCCTCACCGGCCTGGCGGAACTGCCAGCCTTGATCGAGTTTCATTTCGCTGAATCCTTCCGGTTGCTCGCACGTGGAAAAAAACATCGCTGAAACCAGCGCTGCCAGCGCAGCAATGCGCCGTCGTCTTGCCGATCGCATGTGAGGCTCCCGTGGTAATAGGCGTCTGCCCGGGAATGTTCCAACCTCGGCTGAGCCGAGGTTGACAAAACTTCGAACACCGCAGCAACTCCAAGGTCCTTAATGCAACGGCCCAGCCGTTGCAGGAACACTTTGCCAGAAGGCTGCGATTTCGGGGGGACACCGATGGTTCACGCCAAGATCGCATCGATTGCCGCCAGCTCGGCTGCGGCGAAATGGAGATTCTGCAGGGTCTGCAGGTTCTCCTGCAATTGCGCCGGCCGGCTCGCGCCGATGAGCACGGAGGTCACGGCGGGGTGGCGCAGAATCCACGCCAGCGCCATTTGCGCCAGCGTCTGGCCGCGCTGCTGCGCCAGCTCATTCAATTTTTTCACCTTCTCGATTTTTTCGGTGGTGACTTGATCCGCCTTCAAAAAGCCCGTGGGTTTGGCGGCGCGTGAGTCCGCCGGAATGCCGGACAAATAACGCGCGGTGAGCAGACCCTGCGCCAGCGGTGAAAAGGGAATGCAGCCGAGGCCCTGCTGCGCCAGCAGCGCGAGCAGGCTTTCTTCCACCCAGCGATTGAACATGTGGTACACCGGTTGGTGAATCAAACAGGGCGTGCCGAGGGCGCGCAGGATTTGGTCGGCGCGGCGGGTTTGCTCGGTGCTGTAGTTGGAAATGCCGGCGTAAAGCGCCTTGCCCTGGCGCACGGCGTGATCCAGCGCCATCATGGTTTCTTCAAGCGGGGTTTCGGGATCCGGGCGATGGCTGTAGAAAATGTCAACGTAGTCCAGTCCCATGCGCTTGAGGCTTTGATCGAGGCTGGCCAGCAAGTATTTGCGTGAGCCCCATTCGCCGTACGGGCCGGGCCACATGAGATAGCCGGCCTTGGTGGAGATGATCATCTCGTCACGGTAGGCGGCCAGATCTTCTTTGAGAATTCTGCCGAAATTGCTTTCGGCCGAACCCGGCGGCGGGCCGTAGTTGTTGGCCAGGTCAAAATGCGTAATGCCGCTGTCAAACGCCAGCCGCACGAGGGCGCGGGTGTTTTCCAGTGGATCGACGTCACCGGCGTTGTGCCACAGGCCGAGCGAAATCGCAGGCAGCTTCAGGCCGCTGCGGCCGCAGCGGCGATAGGTCATTTCTTGATAGCGATCGGGATTCGGTTGCGCGGGCATGATCATTTACCGTTTTTGTGTGCGAGCAACTCATTCGTGTCTGTCCACAAAAGTTCCATCCTCGACGAAGCTGAGACTTCCAAAATTTCGAGCACCGTGAAACGCTGAGATTCTCAATGCCGCGGCCCCGCCGTTGCCGCAGCCTTTCCCTGCAAAGGCGGCAATTTCGAACGGACACGAATCCGTTCATGGGAGAGCAAAAATACACAGCCCCGCACCGCCGCCAAAGAGAGTGACGCGTGCAGGGCTGCGAGGGCGAGGCTCACCGTGTGCAGGTGCTACCTTCCAGACTTCTGTGCCGGTGATCGGCGGAGAAGTCGCATCATCATCCCATTCGTTTGCGCAGGAATGCCGGCACGTCATAATCGGCGGGCGGCTCCGGCATCGGCACATATTCTTCTTCCAGCGGGCGGATAATCGGCTCGGCATGGCCGTTGTGGCCGTTTTTCTCGCGGCGCTGATAGGTCGGAATGTCGAGTTCTTTGACCGTGGTGTCGATGAAGCGCGGCAGCCGGCTTTGCCTGCCGTTGGCCGCGCCGCGGCTGTTGCTGCGAAAGCCGGTGGCAATCACGGTGACGCGCACGTCGTCGCGCATGCTTTCGTCGATCACCGCGCCGAAGATGACGTTGGCCTCACTGCCGGCGGCCTCGGAGACCACGCTGGCCGCGTCATTCACTTCATGCAGGGTCAAATCCGGGCCGCCGGTGATGTTGACCAGCACGCCGAGCGCGCCCGCGATCGACACGTCTTCGAGCAGCGGGCTGGAGATGGCCTGCTGCGCCGCGCGAATCGCGCGCTCGTCGCCATTGGCTACCCCCGCGCCCATGAGCGCGTCCCCCATCTCGCTCATCACGGTGCGGACGTCGGCGAAGTCGAGATTGATCAAACCCGGAATGGTGATCAAGTCGGAGATGCCCTTGGTGGCGTGCAGCAACACGTCGTCCGCCTGGCGAAAGGCCTCCACCAGCGGCGTGCCTTTGGGCACCACCGCGAGCAGGCGCTGGTTGGGAATGACGATCATGGTGTCCACCCGCTGCTTCATCTCCATCAGGCCTTCTTCCGCGCGCTTCCAGCGTTTGTTGCCCTCGAAGCTGAACGGTTTGGTGACGATAGCGACGGTGAGCGCGCCGAGATCCTTGGCGATTTCCGCGACAATCGGCGCGGCGCCGGTGCCGGTGCCGCCGCCCATGCCGCAGGTGACGAAAACCATGTCGCAGTCTTCGAGAATCTCCGCGACCATCTCGCGGTCTTCTTCGATGGCTTTGCGGCCGATTTCGGGATCCGCGCCCGCGCCCAGCCCGCGCGTGGTGGTTTTGCCGATTTGGACACGGTGCGTCGACTTGGACGTGTCGAGCGCTTGCACATCCGTGTTGATGGCGACGAAATCAACACCGGTCAAGCCCGCGGCAATCATACGATTGACGGCATTGCAGCCGGCGCCACCAACGCCGACCACTTTCATGCGTGCCGCCATCAAGCTGCCTTCATCGAAATTTAATCGTAGATTCATGGAGACTTCTCCTTGCTGGTAGTAGCTCCTCGCGGAGCCGCCGTTCGTCATTCCCCGGCCGTTGCACGCCAGGGGCGCTGCGACTGAGCTGGCGGGGCCGGTCAGGCCGCGCGATTTACCACTCCAAACCACCGCTTCATGCGGTCGGCAATCTTGTCGAACAAATGCGTCTCATTCGGGCTGGCCAGACCTTCAGCTTCGGCTTTATGCTGATAGCCGTAGAGAATCAAGCCCACGCCGGTGGCATGATTCGGCTTGTTCACTTCGGCGGTCACGGAATTCACGGTATTGGGCACGCCGAGTTTGACCGGCATGTCGAAAATCGATTCCGCCAGGTCGATGATGCCGGGCAGCATGGCGCAGCCGCCGGTCAACACTGCGCCTGCGGTCATGAGTTTGAAGTAATCGGATTTCTTCAGCTCATTGAGCGTGAGCTCCAAAATCTCCTCGACGCGCGGCTGGATGATGTCAATCAGCACCTGGCGCGAGACCTTGCGCGGCGGCCGGCCGCCGACGCCGAAGACTTCAATGGTCTCTTCGCGGTCATGGTCCACGTGCAACGCGGCGCCGTGCGCGATCTTGAGCAGCTCGGCGCGGTCGATGGGCGTGCGCAGGCCGTGCGCCAGATCATTGGTGATGTTTTTGCCGCCCAACCCGACGATGGCGGTGTGGCGGATGCAGCCTTCGTAGAACATCGCGATGTCGGTGGTGCCGCCACCGATGTCGAGCAGAGCCACGCCCAGATTCTTTTCGTCATCGGTCAGCGTGGCGAAGCTGGAAGCGAGCGGCTCGAGCACGAGATCCTGCACCACCATGCCGGCGCGCTCGATGCAGCGGCAGATGTTTTGCGCGGAGGTCACCGCGCCGGTGACGATATGCACTTCCGCCTCCAGGCGCACGCCGCTCATGCCGACGGGATCGTCGATGCCGCGCTGATCATCGACGATGAAGGCTTGCGGCAAAATGTGAATGATCTCGCGGTCAAAGGGCAGGGCCACGGCTTTGGCGGCATCGATCACCCGGCGCTTGTCTTCCTGGGTGATGACGTGATCTTCGCCGGTCACCGCCACCACGCCCCGGCCGTTGACGCTGCGAATGTGATCGCCGGCAATGCCGGTGTACACCGCTTGTATCTCCACGCCCGCCATGCGTTCGGCTTCGTCTTTGGCGCGCAAAATCGATTGAATCGTACGTTCGAGATTGATCACGACGCCGCGGCGCAAGCCCTCCGAGGGCGTGGTTCCCATGCCGATGATTTTGAGCTGGCCGTGCTCATCCACCTCGGCAATGAGCGCGCAAATCTTGGTGGTGCCAATATCCAGCGCGCAGATGTAATCGAGTACCATGGTCTCTCCTTATGGTCGTTGCTGATTGCCGGGTGTGCGCGGCTGTTCCCGCGCCACTGGCACCGGTAACCAGGTTTATCCCGCGACTCTCGTCACAACTTGGTTCTCAAAGCGCAAATCAATGGCAGCCAGCCGGCCGCCGTGCTCCGGCAGTTGCCGCAGCACGGTATCCAGACGCTCGCAGCGTTCGAGCCAGGCCTGGCGGCCCACATAAACCGGCACCCCATGTGAATAGAGATACAGAATCAATCCCCCGTTGGCCTGCAATTGAAATTCGGAAATGTCGTGATACATCACCGCATTCTGCTGCCGCAGCGTGCGGATGAATTCGCAGAGTTGCACGCCGGCAGCCGACAGCCGTTTGCCCTCTGCCGCAGGATCCAGCGCCGCGCCCGTCACCACCGGCAAATCCAGCCGGACGCCGGCTTCCACCTGCGGCAGCACTTCGCCATCAGCGGCGAGCGGCCACAAACCCTTTTGATTGAGCAGCGCCACCGGCTGCTGTTCTTTCACCCAGATCTCGACGGTCGAGGGATAGGCGCGGCTCACCTGCACTTCGCGCACAAAAGGCAGCGCTTCCAGGCGCGCTTCAATTTCACTGACGTTGATCTGAAACGTGCGCTCGCCCTGCGGCACTTGCGCCGTCTTGAGAATCGTCTCCGCGCTCAGCAGGACATTGCCCTTCACCACGACCTGCTGCACTTGAAAGCTGGCGTCGTGGCCCACCCAATTCTGCAGATGCAGGCCGCTGAGCATGAAGGTGGTTGCAAAGAAGAATGATTTGCCGTAGCGTTTTGCTGCCATGTCGTTCACCCTGCTGCGTTGAATCCCTGACACGCGAAGTTTGGGAGACCTCGGCTCCGCCGAGGTTGGAACCTTTTTGGGACGAACACTTGTTGCCTGCCGGCGATTCTCCACCTCTGCCATTGCCGGGTTCGCCGTTGCCTGGCATTCATTTTTTCAACAATTGCAGGCAAAGCTCGACGATGTCCTGCGCCGCGCGGGGCCGGGCCATGCGCTTCGCGGCGGCGGCCATCTCCGCGCGCCGGCCGGCATCGGCGGCCAGCGTGTGCAGCGTTTGCAACAAGCTTTCCACCTGCAGATCTTTTTCCAAAATCATCACCGCCGCGCCGGCCTGCGCCATCGCGCGCGCATTGAAGGTCTGATGATCCGCGGTCGCGAATGGGAACGGAATCAGCACCGCGGGCAGGCCGCAAGCGGCCAGTTCGAATATCGTCGAGGCGCCGGCGCGGCAGAGCACGAAATCCGCCAGAGCATAGGCCAGGCCCATGTCTTCGATGTAAGGCACGAGGCGCAGGCGCGGCGCGCCGGCGGCAAGCGGCGCAAGTTGCTCGAAGTGAGCGGGGCCGGTTGCCCACAGCAGTTGCAGCCCGTTGATTCCGGCCAGTTGCGGCAGCAGCGCGGTGATCACTTCGTTGAGGCGGCGGGCGCCCTGGCTGCCGCCAAACACCAGCAGGGTGGTCAAATTCGCATCGAGCTGCCAGGCGCGGGCGGCCGCCGCACGCAACGCCGGCGTGCGCTCGGGAAGCTGGCTGCGCACCGGATTGCCGACCACGTGCACGCGCTCCTGGCGCGGGAAATATTTGCGGCTCTCTGCAAAGCTGAGAAAGACCGCATGCGCGCGCCCGCCGAGCAGACGGTTGACCAGGCCGGGATAGTTGTTCTGCTCTTGAATCACGAATTTCCTTCCCATCAGCCAGGCGGCCAGCAGGGCCGGCCCGCTGACGTAGCCGCCGGTGCCGATGACGAGCTGCGGCTGAAATTCCCGGAACAACTTGCGGCATTGCCGCACGCTTTGCAGCAGATAGACCGGCACCATGAGATTGCTCAACGTCAACTTGCGCAGCAGGCCGCGCACCGGCACCACTTCCAACCGATGGCCGAGCTTCGGCAACACGCGGCTTTCGAGGCCCTGCGCCGTGCCGATGAAGAGTGTTTGCACCTGCGGCCGCTGCCGGGCAAAAGCCTCGGCCAGCGCGAGCGCGGGATAAAGATGGCCGCCGGTGCCGCCGCCGGCAAAGACCAGGCGCAAAGGTTCAGAGTCAACCATCGGATTTCTTGCGGTCACGATACCACTGCACGCGCGCCAGCGGCACTTTGGCCAGGCCGCGGCCCGGCCGGCTCGCACCGCTGCCCTGCGTTGAAATATTGAGCAAAACGCCGATGCCGATCAAATTCATGATGAGCGCGGTGCCGCCGTAGCTCACGAACGGCAGCGGAATGCCGGTGGTGGGCAACAGATTGGTGACCACGGACATGTTCACAAACGCGCCCAAGCCGATCGTGCAGGTGATGCCGAATGCGGTCAGCCGGCCGGCGGCATCAGGCGCCTGGCGCGCAATGCTGAAACCGCGCCACAGAATGACCAGAAACAGCACCACCACCGTCAGGGTTCCGATCAAGCCCAACTCCTCACCAATGATGGAAAGAATGAAATCGGTGAAGGGATCGGGCAGGAACAGGAGCTTCTGTTTGCTCTGGCCCAAGCCCACGCCCAGCAGGCCGCCGGTGCCGAGGCCGATCAGCGATTGCTTCACCTGCCAGGCGGGTTCGGCGTGGCCCATCAAAGAATCCACGAAAGCTTCGACGCGGCCGCGCTGATACGCGACCCGCGCCGTGAGCGCCAGCCCGGCCAATACCACCGAAGACGCCAGGGCAAAGAGATGCGACCAGCGCGCGCCCGCGAGAAAGAGCATGGCCGCCACCGTTGCCGCGATGATCAGCGCGGTTCCCAAATCCGGCTCGAGTGCCACGGTGATCACCACCACGCCGGCGAGCAGGAGCTGCGGCGCCAGGCCGTCGCCAAGTTTGCGAATATCGAGCTGGGGCTTGGCGAGATTCATGGCGAGATAGAAGATCAGGCCGTATTTGGCCAGCTCGGAGGGTTGAAATTGCACCGAGCCGAGCATGAGCCAGCGCCGTGAGCCGCGAATCGTCCAGGCCTCCGGCGCAAACAGCAGCGCCACCAGCAGCCCGACGCTGAACAAGTAAACCAGCGGTGACACGCGCAATACGTGATGGTAATCGAGCCGCATCATCAGGAAGCCGAGCAGCAAGCCGAGCAGAAGGCGGATCATCTGGCGTTTGAGATAGAACATGCTGTCCTGATGCAGGCGCTCTGCGCGCGCCGAGCTGGCGGTGAACACGAAATAGACGCTGAGCAGCAGCAGCAGCAGCACCGCAACCAGTAGAATGACATCGACAGGGCGACGTACCATCAGCGTACCTTGAAGGTGGCGAGCGTGAGCAGCGCGAGCAGAATGCCGATGATCCAGAAGCGCACAACAACTTGCGGCTCGCTCCAGCCCTTCAGTTCAAAATGGTGATGCAGGGGCGCCATGCGAAAGATGCGCTTGCCGCCGGTGCGCCGGAAATACCAGACTTGCAGAATGACGGACAGGCTCTCCGCCACGAACATGCCGCCAATGATCGGCAGCAGCAATTCTTTCTTCACCAGAACCGCGAGCGCGCCCAGCGCGCTGCCCAGGGCGAGCGAGCCGGTGTCGCCCATGAACACCTGCGCCGGATGAGCGTTGTACCACAGAAAACCCAGCGCCGCGCCAAACAACGCGGCGCAGAAAACCGTGAGTTCGCCGGCGCCCGGCAGGAACAGGATGTTGAGATAATCGCTGAAATCCGTACGGCCGGAGACATAACTGATCAGCGCCCAGGCTGCGGCGGAGATCGCCACCAAGCCGGCGGCCAAGCCGTCGAGACCGTCAGTCAAGTTCACCGAGTTGCTGGTGGCGGTGATGATGAAGATCACCACCAGCACATACGGGATGAAACTCAGCGGATAAGCCAGGCTCAGGCCCAGGTCGAATTCGAAATTCTTGAAAAACGGCACGGTCGTGAGCGTGGCGATGCCGTCGAATTGCGGCGTAAAGTAAATGATCGTGCCGAGCACGAATCCCAGCGAGACCTGGCCGACGATCTTGTAGCGGCCATAGAGGCCCTTGGGCAGCTTCTTGACGACTTTGAGATAATCATCCACGAAGCCAACGATGCCCATCCACACCGTGGCGAGCACGACCAGCGCGACATAGATGGTGGCGCGCGCCCACAACAGCGTGGGCAGCAGCACCGCCGCCAGGATGATGAACCCGCCCATGGTGGGCGTGCCCTGTTTTTTCAAATGGGTCTGCGGGCCATCCTTGCGGACTTCCTGGCCAATCAGCCGCACGCGCAGCGCATGAATCAACCGCGGGCCTATCACGAAGCTGATCAACAACGCCGTGATCGCCGCAAAGGCCGCCCGCACCGAGATGTATTGAAACAGATTGAAGCCGGAAACATACTTGCTCAACGGATAGAGCAGATAGTACAACATGACGGCTCCTATGGTTGTGCACTCTACCGCGGCCAACCTGGTTGGGTCACCGCCTCACGCTTGCGCCGGCAGCTTTTCCAACACTTGCTCCATGGCCATGCCCCGGCTGCCTTTGAGCAGAAGCACATCCCCCTCGCGCACCGAGCGACTCACCTCATACATCAAATCGTTTTTGTCTTCAAAATGGAGCGCCCAGCAATGCTGGCCAACGGCATGCACGAGATGCCTCATTTGCGGGCCATAGGCAAACACCGCCTGGAGCGGGAGCGTGGTGATGAACTCGCCCAGTTCCCGGTGCACCATCTCGGCGCTGGCGCCCATTTCCAGCATATCGCCCAGAATCGCAAGGCGGCGGCCGTGCTCGGGTTTGGGATATTGCGCGAGAAATTCCAGCGCCGCTTTCATGGACTCGGGATTGGCATTGTAGGCGTCGTTGATGATCGTCATGCCGGCAGTGTGCAAAATCTGCATGCGCTTGGCGACGCCGGCGAAGCTCTCGAGGCCGGCCGAGATGGTGGCGGGATCGAGGCCGAGGAAATCCGCCACGGCAATCGCCGCAAGGGCGTTGCTGGCATTGTGCGCGCCCGGCACCGGCAGGCGAATTTCCCTCTCCCGCCAAGTGAGCGTCACATGGCCCTCAGGGTCAATGGCTTTGATGGTGCCGCGCACTTGCGCGGGGTTGTGCAGGCCAAAGGTGATCGTCTTCAAGCCGGAGGGATGCACTGCCACCAGCCGGTTGTCATCCGCATTCAAGAAAGCGATGCCGTCGTGCGCCTGCAGATAGGCAAACAGCTCGGTCTTGGCGCGCGCCACGCCGGCGAGATCGCCGAAAAATTCAACGTGCGCGCGACCGACATTGGTGATCAGGCCGTAGTTGGGCGCGGCGAGGTCGCACAGGCCGGCAATTTCATCGAAATGATTCGCGCCCATTTCGATCACCGCCAGCTCATGCGCGTGCGTGAGCTGCGACAACGTCAGCGGCACGCCAATGTGATTGTTGAGATTGCCACTCGTTTTGTGCACGAGATGCTTGCGCGACAACAGTGCCGCCAGCATCTCTTTGGTGGTGGTTTTGCCGTTGCTGCCGGTGAGCGCGACCACCGGCTTGCCCCAGCGCCGGCGAATGGTCCGGCCCAGGCGCTGCAAGGCCAGCAGCGGATCGTCGACGACGATGAAGTTGCCTTTGCTGCGCGGGTGGCTGCGGCGCCACGCCCTGGCCACCACGGCCGCCAGCGCCTGGCGATTGAAAACCTGCGGCAGAAAATCATGGCCGTCGAATTTATCCCCCTGCAAGGCGAAGAACAGCTCATTCACGCTGCAGGTGCGGGAATCGGTGGAGAGGGCCGCGGGCCGGGTGGCGAGCAGGCTCGCGTCGCCCACATAGGTCGCGGCTTCCTCACAGGCCCGCAGGACTTCACCCAGAGTTAGAATGATTGGCATCTCGTCATCCGATTCAAGTAATCGTCACTCTTTCCCCCGCCCAGCAGCGGTGCGTGGCACCGCCCTGCCGGGGATCAATGCACCACGGCCTCGCGGGCAACCGGCACCTCCGAGCGGCAGCGCAGCTCGCAGCGCACGCCGGAGGTGATCGGCGTGCCGGCCGGCGGGTACTGCTGCACCACTCGGCCGCTGCCGACCACGCGCGCCTCCACGTTGGCCACGGACAGCAGGCGCAGCGCCTGCCGCAGGGAAAGTCCAACCAGCGCGGGCATGGTCTGCGGCTGGCGGCGTGATTGCTCGGTTTGAAAGAGCTGCAACGTCACCGGCGAATTGCGAAACACGACGGCGCCGGGTGGCGGCAGTTGATTGAGAATGAAATCGCCTTCGCCGTCCCAGATCGGCTTGAGTTCGAGGTTTTCCAGGATTTCTTCGACCACGCTGCGATGGCGGCTGGTCAGGTCCGGTACGACGATTTTGCGGGGATCCATGATCATCTCACTGAAGTTTTCGGTTTGCTCGTGGCTGCGGTGCGCAGAGGTGACGGCACCGGCTTCCACGCCCAACATGCGCTCGGCGATACGGCGAAACGCGGGCGCGGCCACCATGGCGCCCCAGTGATCGCGGCGCGGATTTTCGATCATCACCACGATCAGATAGCGCGGCTGCTCCGCCGGAAAGAAGCCCACGAAAGACGAGAGGAAATTGCCGCTGGAGTAACCGCGGGCGTTTTCCAAAGTGCGGCGGGCGGTGCCGGTTTTGCCGGCGATGCGAACGCCGTCGATTTTGGCATTCTTGCCGGTGCCCTGCTGTACCACGCCTTCCAGCAGGTGCGTCAGCGTTGCCGACACTTCCCGGCTCAGGACGCGCCGCACGACTTCCGGCTGCTCGTCGCGCGTTACTCTTCCCTTGCTGTCGGCTATGCCGGCGATCACCCGCGGCCGCAACAGCAGGCCGCCATTCGCGACTGCGCCATAGGCCATGGCCATTTGCACCGCGGTCACGGAAACTTCATAGCCCATGGCCATGGCAGCGATCGTGTAGCCCGACCAATCACCCGGCGGCTTGAGCGTGCCGCCGGCCTCGCCCTCCAGGCCAGTGCGCGCCGGCATGCCGAAACCAAAGTCGCGCGCGTAACGATAGATCTTTTCCTTGCCCGCCAGCCGCGCCAGCTTGGTGGTGCCGATGTTGCTGGAGTTGGCCAGCACTTGCGCGACCGTGAGATTGCCGTAGCGCTCACCATGATCGGTGATGACTTTGCCGGCAAACTTGTAGGCGCCATTCTCACAGTAGATGACGTCATGGGGTTGCCGGATCTTCTCCTGCAGGACGGTGGCGAGCGTCACCAGTTTGAACGTCGAACCCGGCTCCACTTGATCGGTGACCGCGCGGTTGCGCCGCGTGGCCGGTGAATAGGCGCCGGGGTTGTTGAGATCAAAGCCCGGCTCGCAGGCCAGCGCGAGAACTTCGCCGGTGCGGGGATCAGTGATGGTCACCGTGCCGCTGCTGGCCGCGAAGAAGTCGAGGCTGGCGCGCAACTCCTCGGTGGCGATCGTCTGCAGGATGTAGTCGATGGTCAGATACACGTGCTGGCCGTGCACCGGTTGCACTTCCGGCATGGCGAGATCGGGCAGCGCGTTGCCGATCGCATCCCGCTGCAGCACGCGGCGGCCGTCCTGCCCGCGCAGCAACGAATCACACGCCAGTTCGATGCCGGAGATGCCGCGGCCGTCGACGTCGGTGAAGCCGATCAGGTGCGCGCCGATTTCCTTGTGCGGATAGCGGCGCCGGGCATCTTTTTCGAGGCGCAGGCCGGGAATCTTGCTCGCCTGAATCTTTTGGGCAAGCTCGGCGTCCACGCGACGCTTCAGCCACACGAACGGCAGATCGGTGCGCATGCGCGCCAGCAGCGCCGCGGCCGGCTCATGCAGCAGCGGCGCCAGCTTGTTGGCCAGGCTGCGGCGATCCTTCACCTGGCGGAGATCGACGCCCACGGAAATGCAGGCGTCGTTGAGCGCCAGCAGGTTTTGGTTGCGGTCATAGATAATGCCGCGTTGCGCTTCCAGCGGGATGGCGGTGTAATGCTGCGCCTTGGCGAGGTCGCGATACTTGCCGCTTTGCCAGACTTCGACATAGAGCAGCCGCAGCACGACACAGATGGCAAAGAACAAAAAAAAACCTTCGACAAAAACGACGCGGTTCAGCGGCCCGGCGACTTTCGGCTTGGGCGGCTTCCGCAGCAGCGGCACGAGGCGGGAACCTGTCGTCGGGCGCGTCCTCATTCCGGTGTGACGACAATCAGTTTGGTGGCAACCCTGGTCATGTGTAATTGCTCCCGTGCAATCTTGGCAATGCGGCCATAGCCTCCCAGTTGTTCGGCGCGCACCAGCAAACGAGTGTTCTGTTCCTGCAACTCGCGCTTCTGCGTCTCCGCGCGCGCAACGGCCACCGCCAGATCACTGACCGCCACGCGCAGCCAGATCAACAGCAGGCCGAAAAACAGCAGCAGGAAGAAGGGCGTGATCAAGGCAGCCCAGACCCGCCCCGCGCTGACGCCGGTGCGGCCGCTGCGTGGCGAGGGCTGCGCAACGCGCCGCACAGGGTGCGAGGCCACGCGCGGCCGAGGTTGGCGGCGGGCAGGCGCGCGACGCGCGATTTTGGGGCTGGCCATGGTCATCGTTTCTGGAGTACTCGCAATTTTGCGCTGCGGCTGCGGCGATTCGCCGCGATTTCCTCGGGCGTGGGTGTGATCGGCCGGGGGGTCAGCACGACGGCCAAGCTCTGCCGGCCGCACACGCACACCGGCAACTCAGGCGGGCAGGTGCAACTTCGCGCCTGGCTGCGGAAAAAGTCTTTGACGATGCGGTCTTCGAGTGAATGATAGCTGATGACGGCCAGCCGGCCGCCGGGCGCCAGGCAATCGAACGCCTGCGTGAGAAATTCGCGCAAGGCCTGCAGTTCATCATTCACTGCGATGCGCAGCGCCTGAAACACGCGCGCGATCGCTTTAATCCGATGAGGGCCGCGCACCACGCCTTCGATAATCAAGCGAAGATCAGTCGTCGTCCGGATCGTCTGCCGTCGCCGCTGTTGCACGATGGCTCGCGCGATTGCCCGGGCTTGCCTCTCTTCGCCATAGTCCCGCAGGAGACGCACCAGTTCGTCTTGTTCCAGAGCCGCCAATAGCTCCGCTGCAGTTTGGGGGAGGGAAGGGTTCAGGCGCAGATCGAGCGGACCCTCATCGAGATAACTGAAGCCACGTTCCGGCAAATCGATTTGGCGCGAGCTGATGCCGAGATCGGCGAGCACGCCCGCGACCGGCGATACTCCCATCGTTGCCAAGAGGCCTGCGATTTGCCGGAAGTTGCCGAGCTTCAAAGAACAACGCCCTGCAAATTTCGCCAGCCGCTGCTGGGCGGCGGCGAGGGATTGTGGATCGACATCTATTCCGATAAGCTGTAGCCGTGGTGGTCCAGATTCGAGCAAGGCCAAACTGTGGCCGCCATCGCCCAACGTTGCATCGACGATCATGCCGGACGGGCCGGTGAGGAGGTGGGCGACCACTTCACGCACCAGCACCGGCACGTGAAACTCGCCCTGATGTAACGTTGGCGTTTGCACTCGTCGTTTCTGCTCACGTCATCCTTTGAGACTGCCGGCGCGTCCTGCCGTCAAAAACTCGTCGTAGTGCGTTGCGTCCCACATATCAAAGAAATCGCCCATCCCGACGTAACGAATCTCCTTCGTGATCTGGGCTGACTGCAGCAGCTCGGTCGGGATGTTGATGCGACCTTGATTGTCCAGCCGAACCTGATGGCAGGTTGACAGAATGGACTGCATCTTGAAGATTCCAAGTTCGCTCTCTTCGTCGAAATTGGAAGCCATCGGCAAGATTTTCTCGCGGAAATATGAGGCGGGGTAGGCACGCAGAAAACACGCATTCTGCGTTTCCATCAGCCGCAACATGAGCGTCTTCATATCCCGAAGTTCGATGATCTCACGAATCTTGGCCGGGATCGCCGCCCGGCCTTTATCATCGAGGCTCTGTTTGAACCGGCCGTAAAACTTTGGAATGATTTCGGAGAGTTCTACCACGGCCTCAAACCCCAGTTAACCATTTCTTTCCACTTTTCCCTACTTCTATCCACTTTTGCCCAATGATAAAACAACAGCGCCTGAAAGTCAAGGTTTTTTTTAGAAATTACATTAAAATACCGCCATCCGCTTGATGTGTGAACAAAAAGACATTCTCGGCAAGACTTCTCCCCTTGCTTCTGTTAGGTTGAAATTGCAAATTGACCCGCCCGCAGGCTGCACGAGAAATCCAAACAGCGAGGTCACTGCTTGCCTGCTTCGGACTCGCAGCAAGTATCGCCTGCCTCATCATCGCAATGATCGAGCGGGCACGGCGCCTCTTCGCATCGAAGGGAACGAATATGCCTGTCGCAATTGCCGGTGAGCTGCCGGTGGGAATTGTCGCCGAGCACAGCCTGCTCACGGTTGCGGCGCAAGTGGTTGCCGCCGCAGTTGCTTTGCTGTTGTTGCTCACGGGAAGAGTTTTTCCCCACACCGCCAGAGGAATTTTCTACTTGCTGCTGGCTTGGCTGGTGGGATTCCGCTTCTTCGCGGCCACGAGTTATTTGCTCGTCCTGGTGGCCGCGGTGCTGCTGTTCGGATTGGGAGCAGCATTGTCACTCTACTGGCCGCGCGCGGCCATGGCGTTTGCCATGCTTTGGCCATTTCCATTGCTGTACTTTGCGCATCTCAGTGAAACCGGCTCCTTCAGTCCGAACTTCACGTTGATCCTCGCTGCTCTCATCGGCGGTGCAGCTCTCGGCGCCTTGTTCCCCGGCACCAGCGTGGCGCTGCTGGCCGCGGCGCTGGGCACACTGGCGGTGGGTGTCTTCTGGCAGGTTGAATTGGGATTCAACGGCCTGCTGTCGATTTTCGTCGCCAGTGTGCTGTGGCAACTGCTCGTGCTGCCGCGGCTGCCAACTCTGCTGCAATGGCTCGCCGCGCGCTGGCCGGAACCGTCCGCAAGCCGTGCGCAACAATTCCGCAGCTTGTTCCTGCGCGGCGCGGCCGTTTCGGTGGGAATGATGCTGGCGGTGGCGTTGCTGGTGCCTCGACCGCAGCCGGAAGCAAACCGGAATCCGGAACGGCTGCAGCGTTTGCAGGCCGCCGGCATGTTCGCGCGTCCCGGTTTGATTCTCTCTGCGGCGGACAACTACTACGTCTTTGGCCGGCCCTTGCCCGTCGCGATGGTCGCGCCCTCCCCTGCGGCTGGGCAGCGTTTTGCTTTGCTGGTGCAAGGGAAGAGTCCACGGGCCGCAATTCATCGGCTGCGCACGATCAAAGAACCAGCAGAGCTTGCAAAGCTGCGGCAGGCCGCTGCGATCACCTCAGCGGCGTTCGCGCGCATCGCGCCGCTGATCGCGCCCGGCCGAACAGAAGCAGAAATCGCGCAGGAGATTCAAAATCTCTTGCGGGAACAGGGCGCGCAGACTTGGGCCTTCAAGCCCATCGTGGCCGCGGGCGCCAACGCAGTGCTGCCGCATTACAGCGCCAATCGCGCCGTGATGCGCGCGGGCTTGGTGGTGATCGACATCGGCGGCAGCGTTGACAACTACACCAGCGACATGACCCGCACGTTTGCGGTGCGCGGACGCCTCTCCCCTGCCGAACGCAAACTGCTCGACGTCCTCGTGGCCGCGGGTGACAGCGCCCGTGCGCATTTGCAGCCCGGCGCCACCATGCGCGATCTGCATCAGCGCGCCGCCGCGGTGATCACAGCCGCCGGTTTCGGCCCCTTTTTCAATCACTATCTCGGGCATCACGTCGGCCTGGAAGTGCACGATCCCGCCAGCGACAGCCTGGCCGCGGGCATGGTGATCACACTCGAGCCGGGCATCTACATTCCCGCCGGCGCAGCGGTTGACTCCAGTTACTGGAATCTCGGCGCGCGCCTGGAAGATACTTACCTCGTCACGGAACAAGGGTACGAAACGATCACCCACTTTCCCCTCGTTTGGGAGGCAAGCCAGGACTGATTGCGCCGGAAAATTCACGGCAAAAGGATTTGCATTCTTGCAATAAATTTCTACATTGGACGAATTTTTTGCAAAACCACCGGCTTGATCTCGCTGCCATTGGCCGCTGGTACGCGCCGTCATTGCCGCACGCGCGGACACGGCAGCGCGCGCATGGCGGGATCAACCGCGCCGCGGCACACCGGTGGAGATATCCGACAAACACTCAAATCCGTCATAACTGGAGGTTCCTGTGGCTGTCATGCACGCTTATTCCCGCACGTCGGAGTTGCCGGCTATCGATGCCCAAACGGCACGCGCATGGTACCGTTTGATGCACACCGGCCGTCTCATCGACGAGCGGGCTTGGATTCTCTTCAAGCAGGGCAAGGGTTGGAGTTATCTCGCGACCTGCTCGGGCCATGAGCCGATTCAGTTGGCGCTCGGACTGTCGTTCCGGCCGAAGAAGGATTATCTCTTCCCCTACTATCGCGATCAACTGACCTGTCTCGCCGCCGGCTTGACCATCGATGAGATCATGCTGAACGGCCTGAGCCGGCGCGACGACGTGGCTGCCGGCGGCCGCCACATGTCGAATCACTTTTCCAAGCCGGAAATCGGCATTCAGAACACTTCGAGCTGCGTCTCGAATCACGCGCTGCACGCGGTGGGCTTGGCGCGCGCCGCGAAATACTACAAATCCGATGCGCTCACCTTCTGCAGCTTCGGCGAGGCCTCCGCCTCCGAGGGCTACGTCTTCGAGGCGCTCAACGGCGCCAGCCGCGAGCAATTGCCGGTGATCTTCGTCATTCAAAACAACAAATACGGCATCAGCGTGCCGGTGCATGAGCAAACCGCCAACGAAATCGTGGCGGACAACTTCGTCGGCTTGAAGTATCTTCACATCATTCGTTGCGACGGCACCGACCCCATTGCCAGCCGCGTGGCCATGGATGAAGCGATGGACTACGTGCGCACCGGCAAAGGTCCGGCGCTGGTGCACGCCCAATGCGTGCGTATTGGTCCGCACTCCAACAGCGACAAGCAGGAGTCCTACCGCTCGGACCAGGAAATCAATGAAGTGGCGACGCAAGACCCGCTGCCGCGTTTCCGCACTTACATTCTGGCGAAGGGCTTGCTCACCGAAGAAGAGCTGCGCGGCATCGAAGAGGAAAACAAGCGCCTGGTGACCGAAGCCGCGGCGCGCGGCGAGGCGGCGCCCCTGCCTGATCCCAAATCAATCTACGATTTCGCGGTCGCGCCGGTTTACCAAGCCGAAGAAACGCCCACGCCCGAGGAAGGCGAGAAGGAAAAGATGCGGGAATCCATCAACCGCACGCTGCACGAGGAATTTCAGCGCAATCCCCACACCTTTCTCTGGGGCCAGGATGTGGCTTCCAAAGACAAGGGCGGCGTGTTCAACGTCACCAACGGCATGCAGCAGGCGTTCGGCAAAAGCCGCGTGTTCAATGCGCCCATCGCCGAAGATTTCATCGTCGGCACGGCCAACGGCATGAGCCGCTTCCGCGAGGATATGTGGGTGGTGATCGAAGCCGCGCAATTCACCGACTACGTTTGGCCGTCGATGGAACAGATGGTCGAGCTGAGCCACGAATATTGGCGCACCAACGGCAAGTTCCTGCCCAACATCATCGTGCGGCTGTCGTGCGGCGGCTACATCGGCGGCGGGCTTTATCACTCGCAGAGTGCCGAAGGCGTGTTCGCCAACTTCCCCGGCTTTCGCATCGCGATGCCGGCGTTTGCGGATGATGCCGCGGGCTTGCTGCGCACTTCGATGCGCTCGCGCGGGGTGACCATCATGTTCGAGCCGAAGTATCTCTACAACCATCCCATGGCGCAGGCGCCCAAAACCGGGCCGAATCACTTTGTGCCCTTTGGCCGCGCGCGCGTGCGCCGGACCGGCAAGGACCTGACCATCGTGAGCTACGGCAACGCCGTGCACTGGTCGCTGAAAGCCGCGGAAAAACTGGCCGAGGACGGCTATGAAACCGAAGTCATCGATCTGCGCACGCTGGTGCCTTATGACCTGGAAACGGTGCGCGCCTCGGTGCAGAAAACCAACCGCGTGATCGTGGCGAGCGAAGATCACAAGACCGGCGGCTACGGCGGCGAGGTGCTGGCGGAAATTTCAGAAGCATGCTTCAAATTTCTCGATGCCCCGCCGCGCCGGGTGTGCACCAAGGACACGCCCATCGGGTTCAGCCGCATTCTCGAAGCCGCGATCTTGATCAATGAAGAGGATATCTATCAAGCGGCGCTGGAGGTGGTGAAGTACTGAGCGCCGGTTGGGCGGGCAGAGGTGGTTGGGATGAAAACACGACGGGCGGCCTTGCTGGGCCGCCCGTTTTTGTTTCGGGAGAAATATGATGGCAACTGAAAAAGACTACACCCCCGAGCAATTACGGCGCGAAGCCATTCTCATTTTGAACAGAAAATTGGGGGCACTCAATACCTATCGGTTTTTGGCGCAGATAGGCCAGAACCAGGAAGATTATTGGGAGCTGCGAGAGCGCTTGTTCAACGGGCAGAACGTCGACCAGCTCTATCGTGCCGCCAAGCAACACTGGCAAAAACGCAATCGACAGAAATAGGTCTTGCCCACTTGGCTCCTTATCCCACTTGGCTCCTTGCCCATGCGATGGGTTCTTGTAAAAAATCGCGAGGCGCTCGCTGCGCTCGCGCCGAAAAGAGTAAAAAGCGTAAAAAGAACTCAAAGGGTAACTCTCTACTAACGAGCGTCCTGGGCGCAGCGAAATCCCACCTGGTTATCGTGATTCGTGGGTTTGCCCCCGATGCGACTGGCGCAGCGCACATTGCGTGGATCAAAGTACCACGAGCCGCCCCGCAACACCCGCCACTCTAAAGTATTCAAATTCTCACGACCATCGTCTGATTTGTAGGGATATGGTTTATACAAGCTGCTACACCATTCCCAAACATTGCCGGTCATATCGTACAGTTTGAATTCATTTGGCGCAAACGAGCCGACCGGTGCGGTGTAAGCAAAACCGTCATCGAAGCCTTCCCAAATCTCCGACGATCCGAATACGCGTTTTGCGTTCTCATCGCCAATATTGCCGCCGTTTCTGCCGACGGGGCTACTATTGCCCCAAGCGTATTTGTAGCCTTTGCTGCCAGAACGTGCCGCATATTCCCACTCCGCTTCGGTGGGCAAACGTCTTTTTGCCCATCGCGCGTATGCAGTTGCATCATTCCAGCTTACATGAATAACAGGATGATCGTCCTTCGCGGGTTGGCCTTTGGCATCATGACGCCAGTTGATGCCGGCTTTCATCTCCCAAGACGATCCTGTGTAGATCAAACTGCCTTCGTCTTTTTCCGCCTCGGTCTTGTAACCGGCGATATTCACAAACTCTCTAAATTTGGCAACCGTGACTTCGTGTTGGTCAAGATAAAACGCATCTATATAAACTTCATGCACCGGCTTTTCACCGCTGTCGCCGTCCTCGCTGCCCATCATAAACGAGCCGGCGGGGATGAACACCATGCCCTCGGGCGCTTCAGGCGATTTCTGCTCAACAGGTTCAAACTTGGATGGGTCGGGGTAAGCAGCTTGCGGTATAGTCTGCCAAAGCAGGCGCCCAATTATGAACGTTGCTGCCAATCCCAGAGCTGCCAGAAATATCTTATTGCGCTGTGACCGCGGCGGTTTGTTGATTTGAACGCTGGTTTCACTTCTCGCAGGTTCAGCAGGCGAGGCCGCTGGAGGCTTTACACCATGCCCCAGCGCTGAGGGCTGGAATTTCTTGGAACCGTGCGGCGCCGTCCGAGCTTCGAGTTGATTACTGGCCCTCAAATCCACATGCTGGCGGGGCGGGGCAGCCTGAGGGGGGTGGCTGGGGCCGGGCGGCCTGATCCGCTCCCGGCGTGACGCCCAGCGTGCGACACAGTTGCCGGTAGCCGGCAGCGTAGGAGGAAAAATCCAAATACAGCCGGCCCCGCAGCAGCGCGGGCAAAGTCGCGCTTTCCAGCACGCAGGGAATAATGCGCTTCTGCAATTGAAACGCGCTTTCCCATTCCTGCGCAACCCAGTAAGACTGGGCGGCCCCCTGCGACCACAGGAGTATGATGGTATCGCACCAATCCAAAGCTGCGCTGATGCGCGCCGGCAAGGAGTCCCCGCCGACGATCTTCTCGTAGTCGACAAAAACTTCGATGCCATCACGCTGGAGGTCGCGCTGAAGCTGCCTGGCAGTGGCTTGGTTTTTCCAGGCGTAACTGATGAAGACTTTGGGGGAGTTGGATTTCGAGGGCTTGGTCATACCCATCCCATTCATTTTGCGCAAGACTTCAGATCACGACAACTGCCCAGTCGGACGCTCTCGAGACCGCCATCGCCGAGCGGCGGGTTGGTTCGAATCGTCTGACGCAATGGTAGCAACCCCAATGCAAAAAAGCAATCTCGAAGCCCGGGTGGCAAATGCACCCACCGCCCGGGCGGTGGCGCAGCCGGTTGCCTCGATTCCGGGCTTGCAATTGCCAAAACGAGGAGATAGATTGGCATCCGCGATCTTCAAATGAATCCTCGATCAAACTCGGGAGCTGACATGCGCCTCCAGCGACTGGCGGTTCTGGCTGTTCTTTTGCTCAGCGCGTGCACGCGCCAAATCGAATTCGAAGTGCCGGACACCAGCGGCATGGCCTGGTTCAAGGGCAATACCCACACGCACACCACCATGAGTGACGGTGATTCGCCGCCGGCTGTGGTGGCGCAGTGGTACAAAGATCATGGCTATCGCTTTCTGGTGCTGTCCGATCACAATGTGTTCACCGATCCCGCCACGCTGGCGAGCCTGGTCGATTCGAGCTTTCTGCTGATTCCCGGGGAAGAAGTCTCGAGCAAATTCGAAGCAAAGCCGGTGCATGTCAACGGCCTCAACATTCCCGGCGTGATCGCACCGCAATTCGATTCCACTTTGGTGGGCACGATTCAGAAAAACGTCGATGCGGTGCGCGCGGTGGCGGGCGTGCCGCACCTCAATCATCCCAACTTCCGCTGGGCCTTCGCTCATCGCGAGCTGCTGCAAATTTCAAACGACAAGCTGCTGGAGATTTTCAACGGGCATCCGCTGGTGCACAACCAGGGCGGCGGCGGCTGGCCGGGAATGGAGGAGGTGTGGGATCATTTGTTGAGCGCGGGCAAGCGCATCTACGGCATTGCGGTGGATGATGCGCATCATTTTCAGGGAGAGTTTGCAGCGGCGCGTTCGAATCCCGGCCGCGGCTGGGTGGTGGTGAAGGCGCGCACGCTGTCGCCGCTCGAAATCGTGCAGAATCTCGAGGCCGGACTGTTCTATGCCAGCACCGGCGTCGAGCTGGAGGAGGTCGAAATCGCGGCGACCCGTCTCACGATTCGCATCCGGGAGAAAGGGGATTTCAAGTATCGCACGCAGTTCATCGGCACGCAAGGCCGCGTGCTGAGCCAATCGTATCACAATCCCGCGGTGTTCGAGCTGGCCTCAGCCGAGCGCTACGTGCGCGCGCGGGTGACGGATTCGGCGGGAGCGACGGCCTGGGTGCAGCCGGTGTTTACGCGGGGGCGGTGAGGTGGGAATCAGAGGCTGGGAATCAATTACCAACCTGCTGGCCAAAAACGGAGGCTGGGAATCAATTCCCAGCCTGCTAGCCAAAGTCGCCTGAAGGCGACTAAAATCCAAGCCATTCCCCAGTCGGCTTCAGCCGACTTCTGTTACCAGCCTGCGATTTGAATCGCAGGTATTGAATCGCTGGCTGAATCGCAGGCATTGAATCGCAGGCTCATTCCGGATACCTCCCCGGCACGAGCAGCGGCAGGGGCTGGCCGTTGCGCTCGCTCATGAATTTGATAAACTGCAGTATCGAATCATCGGCGATTTGCGTCTTGACGCCCGGCAGTCCCGGGCTGAGATTGAGCAGGCCCTTGGAAGCGGGAATCTCGACCACTTCGATTTCGTGACGAAGGTCAATTCCGGCCCGCTGCTGCGCAATGGCCAACGCCGTTAACAGACCGCCGACTTCATCCACCAAACCATTGGCTTTGCCGTCAATACCGGAAAAGATGCGGCCTTCGGCAATCTCCCGCACGCGCTCGACAGGCAGGTTGCGGCCGCGTGCGACTTTGGCGACGAATTCGTCATAGAACTGTCTAATCAGAGTCTCCACCCTGCCGCGTTCTTCATCGGTCAAATTGCGCGCCGGCACGCGCACGCCCAGCAGCGGCAGCGTGATGCCGTAACCGGCGTCGGCATGCGCGCCGCGCTTGACATGGTCTTCCGTCATGCCGATTTTTTCACCCAAGCCCTGGTCATAAATCCAACCGCCGATGACCCCGATCGAACCCGTGATGGTGTTGGGCCCGGCCACGATGGTGTCCCCGTACATCGAAATCCAATACCCGCCGGAGCCGGCGACCTGTCCCTGACTCACGATCACGGGCTTTTTCTCGCTGCATTTCTTCAGTGCTTCCGCCACCACGTCGCTGGCCATGCCGTCGCCGCCGGGCGAATCGACGCGAAAGACAACCGCTTTAATCGCGCGATTTTTGGCGAGCTTGTGAAAAACTCTCTCCAGCCAGCGCGCGCGAATGCCTTCATCCATGGCGCACACGCCCAAACCATAGACCAGCGCGATCTTCGGCGGCTCGCCCCAGATTTGCGCAGCTTCGGCTTGCGCGATCAGATCGCGCGCTGCAATCGCGCGCACGGAATGGCCGGCGCTCTTCTTGACCACCTCGCTGAGCGCCGACCAACGCGCCAGGGTATCAACCAGTCCCGCCTGCACGGCCTGCGCCGCGGCAAACAGCGACTCGTTGTCAATGAGCTGGTCGAACCGTTCCGGCGTCATGCCGCGGGCCGCACACACCTCGCGTTGCACCAATTCATACCAATCATCAACATAATCCTGCAACTGCTCGCGATCGGCATCCGACAGACGGTCGCGGCTGAGGCTTTCCAGTGCCGATTTGTATTTGAAGAAACGCCATTCCTCGAACCCGAGGCCCATCTTGGCGAGTGTGCCCTTCAGGTATGTCCTGCCCAGCACGTAACCCTGCAAGGTGAGCAGGCCTTCGGGATCCATGACGATCTGATCTGCGACACTGGCGAGATGATAGCCAGTCATCGCGGCATTATCGATGAAGATCACCACCTTTTTGCCGGCCGCCTGTGCCTGTTTGAGCGCCGCGCGAACTTCCCAGGCATGCTCCGGCCGGATCTGCATGCCGGAGAGATTGAGCGCCAGCAATCCGATCTGCGGGTCTGCGGCCGCGGTGCGGATGCTGTTCAGTACTTCATAAAGCCGGTTGGTGTCCTTGTCAAACCAAACGTACTTGTGATAATCCATCCGGCCTTTGAGGTTGAGGGCGAGATAGCGTTTTCCCTTGCCGCGGGAGGCAACGCTTGGCTGCATGCCGCCGGCGCGAATCATGTAGGTATTGTGGGAATGCTCACGCTCGCTGTCGAAATGCGCCTGTCCGCCCACACCGCTTTTGCCGAAGTTGATTGTCATCCCCAGCGTGAACGCTTCGGAGTCGAAGGTGCGCCCCACGAGATGCAGTCCTTCCACCACTTGCAGAGCCGCACCGGCGCTCCAGGGCGCCTCGGAAAGCGACATGCCGTTTTGCAGCGCAGCGTCCGCGAACAGCGTGAGCCGCGGCGTGCCGAGCGGACGAATGCCGATCTCGGCAATGCCTTCGCGGTTGCTGCTCGCGGTAGCGAAATTGCCGAGCAATCCCAACGAAAGAAAACGGGCAGGCCGCACAATCGCACCGAGGGCGAATTGTTTCTCGCGGCCGAAAGCCGCCCGATCGCCGCTTGACCAACGATAAGCCAGACCCAGGCCAACAGCGCGCGAGCCAAAGCCGGTGGCGAGATTGAAATCCGTGACCGCCCGATTGCCGTTATGCCGGCGCTGTGTCGAGAATCCCAACCCGCGCGTGCCCCAAAAGAGGCCCCAGTCATTGAAAGAGGCGGCTTGGGTTCCGTCCGTTGACCAGTGAAAGCGCGTCTCGCTCTGGCGCAACAGGGCAAGATTGGCAGGATTCACAAAGCCGACCAGGCCGTCTGCGCAGGCAGCGGGCGGGGCCAGCGAAAAATCATTGCGGGAGTAATAGCCGGAGAGTGGTTGCGAGTGGGCGAGGTCAAGGCACAAGGCCCAGAGCAGGGCGGCGCAAATCAGCGTCTTGTTCATGGCGATTCCGGTCTTTGCAAGTGATCAGCAGTGCAGCGCTCATGGAAGCAAAAAACAGAAGGCAGCAGGCGGCCACAACGGTTGCGGCGCAGCTCAGGACAATTGCGCCAAGGCATGCTGAGCGGCGTTTTGCTCGGCGCGTTTCTTCGAGTTGCCGACGCCCATGCCCATGGTGCGGTTTTGGATTCTGACTTCCACCGTGAAGATTTTGTTGTGGTCGGGGCCTTCTTCGGAGAGAACGTTGTAGTAGGGGGTGCCCAGGTTGCGGCTTTGCGAAAGCTCGAGCAGAATGCTCTTGAAGTTGCGATGCTGCTCTTCGCTGAGAATTTGTTCCATATCGCAGAGCAGCGATTGCTTGACGAACCGGCGGGCGGGATCGAGGCCGCCGTCGAGATAAACCGCGCCGATAACCGCTTCATACGCATCGGCGATGATGGAGGGCCGCAGCCGGCCGCCGGCCTGATCTTCCGATTCACTCATAAAGAGGAATCTGCCCAGATTGAGCTTGCGGGCAATGCGGGTGAGAATCTTGCGGCTCACCAGCAGCGATTTGATCGCCGTGATGTCGCCTTCCTCTTTTTCGGGGAATTTGCGGTAGAGATATTCGGTGACCACCAGGCCGAGCACGGAGTCACCCAGGAGTTCGAGGCGTTCGTTGGAGTAGGAACGGCGCTCGTTGACTTGCGGCAGATAGGAACGGTGTTTGAGCGCCTGGGTGATCAGTTCCCGGCGGCGGAAGCGGTAGCCGATCAGCTTGCAGAATTCCTTGATCTGCGCGGCGTGGGGCGCCCCTCCGTTCTTACCATTCCTGCTGAAAAGCTGTCGGAGTCGAAGCAGCATAGATTGAAAGCGATGGCGGGAGATCATGCCAGCCCGTCTGCTGGCGCCGGCGTCCACAACCGCGCGCCGGCAAAACGGCGCGGCGCAGGCGAATCAATCGTCCAGAAATTTCTTCACAGCAACCGTCACATTATGGCCGCCGAACCCGAAGGAATTCGACATGGCATACTCGACTTCGCGGTACACCGCTTCATTCGGAGTATAGCAGAGGTAACATTCGGGATCGGGAATGAATTGATTGATCGTCGGCGGAATCGCGTTGTGACGGCAGGTGAGCAGGGTCAGGATCAACTCGATCGCACCGGCGGCACCGAGCAAGTGCCCGAACATCGATTTGGTCGAGCTGATGTTGAGTTGCGCGGCGTGCTCGCCAAACACCTGGGCGATGGCATCGGTTTCGGTTTTGTCGTTGGCCGGCGTCGAAGTGCCGTGCGCATTGACATACTGCACCTCGGCCGGTGCAATGCCGGCCATGGTCAGCGCCTGCCGCATGGCGCGAATCGCGCCTTCACCGCCGGGCGCCGGTGCCGTGATGTGGTAGGCATCCGCAGTCGAGCCCAGGCCCACGATCTCGCCGAGAATCTCGACCCCGCGCCGGCGGGCGCTGTCCAGCGATTCCAACACCAGAATGCCTGCGCCCTCGCCCATCACGAAACCGTCACGTTCTTTGTCGAAGGGCCGGCTGGCGCGCGGCGGGTCATCATTGCGGGTGGAAAGCGCCTTCATGGCGTTGAACCCGCCGATGCCCATCGGCGTAATCGCCGCCTCACTGCCGCCACAGACCATGATCTCGGCCTCGCCGCGCTCGATGATGCGAAAGCATTCCCCCACCGCGTGCGAACTGGAGGCGCAAGCAGAGGTGATCGCGTAGTTGGGACCTTTGAACTCGTGTTGAATGGAGATATGGCCGGAGGCCATATCTGAGATCATCATCGGAATGAAAAAGGGGCTGAGACGAGAAACGCCCTTTTCCGCGTACTTTTCAAACTCCCGCTCGAACGTTGTCAAGCCGCCGATGCCCGAGCTGACAATAACGCCGACGCGCGTTTTGTCGATGCCGGCGTCCTGCAGGCGGGCGGAAGCAATGGCCTCGGAGGCCGCCGCCATGGCATATTGCACGAAAGGATCCATGCGGCGTGCCTCTTTGCGGTCAATGTAGTCGGTGGGATCAAAGTCCTTCACCTCCGCGGCAAACTTGGTTTCCACCGCCGCCTCCTCCGGATCGAATCTGGTGATCCCGGCGACGCCCGACTTGCCGGCGAGTGCGTTCTCCCACATCTCCTTGACGTTGTTTCCCAGCGGCGAAATGGCCCCGAGGCCGGTTACCACCACTCGTCTCTTTTGCATCTGCTCTTTAGCGTTGTTTAACCTCACAGCCAGATTGAGCGGGCGAGACGATGCTCACCTGGTTGTTGCTTCCGGTGCGCAGCGTGTGCGCCCGTGGCAGCCATGCCCCTCGGCCATGGCCGGGTGCCGGTTCAGGCCGGCGTCTTCTTGCTCTTGAGATATTCCAACGCCTGGCCGACGGTCGTGAGCTTCTCGGCCTCTTCGTCGGGAATCTCAATGTCGAATTCCTCTTCGAATGCCATCACCAGCTCGACGGTGTCGAGAGAATCCGCGCCGAGATCCTCGATAAAACTGGCCTCGTTGGTAACCTGATTGGCATCAACGCCGAGCTGATCCACGATGATCTGCTTCACTTTGCTTTCAATATCAGCCATTCGGTTTCACTCCTCAATTCTTGATTGAAAGGTTGATTGGGCTACAACGCTGAATTATTTGCTGTTTCGGAGAAGAACACAACTGCCGCGGCACGCGGCGCTCATGCCATCACCATGCCGCCGTCGATGTTGATCACCTGGCCGGTGAGGTAATCCGCCTCCGGCGAAGCCAGGAACAAAACCACGCCCGCGACTTCACCGGCTGTGCCGAGGCGGCCAAGTGGAATCGACTGCAGCAGCGCATCGCGCACGCTGTCGGCCAGTACGGCCGTCATGTCGGTGTCGATGAAGCCGGGCGCCACGGCATTCACCTGAATGTTGCGGCTGGCCAGCTCGCGCGCCGCCGATTTGGTCAGGCCGATGACCCCGGCTTTGGCCGCGCAATAGTTCGCCTGGCCCTTGTTGCCCATCAGCGCCACGATGGAGGTGATGTTGATGATCTTGCCGCTGCGCTGTTTGATCATCACCTTGCTCGCCGCGCGCAGATGATTGAACACGCCGGTGAGATTGGTGTTGAGCACCTCCTGCCACTCCTCTTCGCGCATGCGCACGAGAATATTGTCGCGCGTAATGCCGGCATTGTTGACCAGTATGTCGAGGCGGCCGAACCGCTCCACCGTACTCTTGATCAGCGCGTCAACTTCCGCGGCCGCGCCGGCATTCACCGCCTGCGCCACCGCTTCGCCACCCTGCCCGCGGATTTCCTCCGCCGCTTTTTCGGCGGATTCCAGACTGCGGCCGGTGAGCACGACTTTCGCGCCCGCCGCCGCGAAGCGCATCGCAATGGCCTTGCCGATGCCGCGGCTGCCGCCGGTCACAATGGCAACTTTGTTCTGCAAGATGGTCATGAGTCGATCGTTGAAAATAAAGACAAATTAAGCCTGCGCCAGCGTCTGCAATTCGGCAACCGTGCCGACCGTCGTCGCTGCGTAGGCCTTGTTGATCCGCTTGAGCAAACCGGCCAGCACCTTGCCCGGGCCAATTTCATAGAACTGCTGCGCGCCCTCGGCAATCATGTTTTCAATGGTCGCAACCCAGCGCACCGGACTGGTGAGTTGCTGCTCCAGCCTTTCCCGCAGCACGGCGGCGGCCCGCTCGGGCCGGGCCGTGACATTGGTGTAAACCGGACACCGGGCCTCGGCGAAATGCGCCGCCGCCAGCGCCTGCTGCAGGCCCTGGCGCGCGCCCGCCATCAAGGGCGAATGAAAGGCTCCGCCCACCACCAGCAGTTTCGCCAATTTTGCGCCGCGCTCTTTGGCGAGCGCCACGGCTCTTTCCACCGCCGCCACATGACCGGAAATGACCGTCTGCTCATGCGAGTTGAAATTGGCGGCTTGCACGACTTGCTGCTGCGGCGCCAATTCTTCAGTCACCGCGCGGCAAACCGCCTCGACCGCCTCCGGCTCCAGGCCCATAATCGCCGCCATGGTGCCGGGCTGCTCGCGGCCGGCGGCTTCCATCAGCTCGCCGCGCAGCTTCACGAGTTGCAGCGCTTCGGTGAAACTCAAGGCTTGCGCCGCCACCAGCGCCGAATACTCGCCCAGGCTGTGGCCGGCGGCCATTGCGGGCAAAACGCCCTGCTCTTGCAGCAATCGGGCAACGATCGCGCTGTGAATCAGAATGGCCGGCTGCGTAATCGAGGTCCGCGTCAGTTCCTCCAGCGGGCCATCGAAACAGACCCTCTGAATGTCAAAGCCCAGCACGGCGTTGGCTTGCTGGAACATTTCGCGCGCGACGGGATGAGCCTCATACAGGTCTTTGGCCATTCCGACGAACTGCGACGCTTGTCCGGGGAAAAGGAAGGCGATGTTCGGGTGCATGGCTCAGAATCGAATGAGTGCCGAGCCCCACGTGAAACCGCCGCCAAAGGCCACCATCAGGCAGAGGTCATGCGGGCGCAAACGGCCTTTTTCAAAGGCTTCGTCGATGGCGATCGGAATGGAGGCCGAGGAGGTGTTGCCGTAGTTCTGCACGTTAACGTAGACTTTTTCCATCGGCATGTTCACCCGCTTGGCCGTGGCGATGATGATGCGCAGATTGGCTTGATGGGGGATCAGCAGGTTGACCTGCTCGCCGCTCAGGTTGTTGCGTTCGAGCAGACCCGCAGCGGCGTCGCCCATCGCGGTCACCGCGTGCTTGAACACTTCCGGGCCTTGCATGTCGATGTGAAACATCTTTTCCGCGACCGCGACTTCGAAGGGCACGCGCGTCCCGCCGCCGATCATGCACAACAGGCTGGTGAGACGGCCATCGCTTTTGATGAAGGTGTCCAGGATGCCGGTCTCGCCCTGCGCCGGGCCCAGCACCATGGCGCCCGCGCCGTCGCCGAACAGCACGCAGGTGGCGCGATCGGTCCAGTCGGTGATGCGGCTCAAAATCTCGCCGCCGATCACCAACACATAGCGCGCCTTGCCTGCCGCAATCATGTTGTCGGCCATGGTCAGGCTGTAGATGAAACCGGAGCACGCGGCGGAAAGATCGAAGGCGGCCGCGCGCGTGGCCCCCAGCATCTCCTGCACGTAGCAGGCTGTGGAGGGAAAGTACGAATCGCCGGTCACGGTGCCGATGATGATGGCATCCAATTCTTCGGCGGGGATTTTGGCTTGGGCCAAAGCCTTGCGACCGGCGGCGGCGCAGAGTTTGGAAGTCAAATCGTCCGGCCCGGCGATGAATCGCCGTTCAATGCCGGTGCGCGAGCGAATCCATTCGTCGCTCGTATCCACCATTTTCTCGAGGTCAGCGTTGGTCAGCACGCGTTCGGGGACGGCCCGGCCCGTGCCCAAAACCATCGACTTAGGCGTCTTGCTCAACGAGTGACACTCCCTTTCGAACTTCGAATGATTCCAATTCCTGACGGATGATCTGATTGATGCCTTCCCGCACCATGGCCATCGCTTCCTTGATGGCGTTGCGAATGGCTTTCGGCGTGGAGGAACCGTGGCAAATGATGGTGACGCCATCGACGCCGAGCAGGGGCGCGCCGCCATATTCCTCGTAGTCGAAAATCTTGCGCAACCCTTTGAATGTGGGCTGCATGAGAAAAGCGCCGATGTTCAGGAAGATTTTTTTGCCGATCTGGCGCTTGATGTGCCGGCGAAAAACGCTGCCCAGGCTTTCGGTATACTTCAAAATCACGTTGCCGACAAAGCCGTCGCACACCACCACGTCCGCCTTCGCCTGCAAGATGTCCCGGCCCTCGACATTGCCGATGAAGTTGATGCTGCTTTGTTCGAGCAGTTCATAGGCATCGCGCGTGACTTCGGTGCCTTTGGAGCGCTCCTCACCGATGCTGAGCAGAGCGACCTTGGGTCTATCCAGCCCGACGACGCGCTCCATGAAAATGCTGCCCATCAAGCCGTATTGGAAGAGGTGTATGGCCTTTGCGTCGACATTGGCGCCGACGTCGATCAGCATCGTCACGCCGTTGCCGTTGGGAATCAACGAGCCGATGCCCGGGCGGTTGACGCCGACAATGCGGCCGAGCACGAACAAGGAAGCCGCCATCGCCGCGCCGGTATGGCCGGCGCTCACCACCGCGTCCACCTGGCGCTCCTGATGCAGATGATTGGCGACCAGGATCGAGGCGTCTTTCTTCTTTTTCAGCGCCGCGGTGGGCGAGTCGGTCATCTCAATTTTTTCAGAGGCATGATGAATCGAAAAATGCAGTCGGTCGCCTCGCGTCAACAGCGGATGCCGGCTGATTTCCTGCTCGATTTGCGCCCGATCGCCGACGAACACGATTTCGCAGTCGCCGTCGTTCAGCCGTGCCGCTTCCAACCCACCTTGCACGATCGCAGCCGGTGCAAAGTCACCACCCATCGCATCCAAGGCAATCCGCATAGGGTCCTCTTTTCATCAAATCAAGCCGTGGCACGACACCGGCGCCGGCACGCGCTCACCGGGACGGCTATCGCCATACGCTTCCACGCTTTCCTGCCTTTCCATGAAACTGCGGTTCCTCAGGCAACCGGGCCGCACCAGCGGTAACGGCCGCCGCAAACGGCCATATCACGCTGCGCCTGCCACGATCCTGTTGCATTTTCCGGAACCATGTCATGCGGGCTGTTTCTCTTCGTGTCGTGATGAACGTGATTGGATGCGGGCGGAAGACTTCCGGCTCTTCTCCTTCATCAGCGGTAGGGAAAGGTCAGGACAACTCGCGCGGCAAAAACACCGATCGATCATTGTAATAGCCGCAATTCGGGCAGACACGATGGGGTAATTTGGGCTGATGGCAATGGCTGCATTTGGTAATTTTGGTTGACTCCAGCTTCCAGTGGGTACGTCGTTTATCGCGGCGTGTCCGGGAGTGACGTCGTTTCGGATTTGGCACAAGAACCTCGCTTCAGTTGATCAGTTTTTGCAACACTTGCCAGCGCGGGTCGATCGGCCGCACGCCGCACAGGCAGGTTTCCGTATTCAAGTCCACCCCGCAATGTGGGCAAAGCCCCTTGCAGGTTTCCGCGCAGAGAATTTTTGAGGGAATAGCCAGCAGCAACATATCGCGCAGATCCTCGGTGATGTCCACCTCGCGCGCGTCCCGCTCGAGGGGATGCACTTCGTCTTCCGTGAGCGCCAGCAATTCCTCATCATTGGAAAAAACCACCCGGCCGCTATCGGTGATTGTCACCTCCACTTCTTTCAGGCAACGATCACAATGGAAACGGCCCACCGTCTCAATGCGGTTGCGCAAGAAGAGGCTTGCTGCCCGCCTCTCCAGGTCAACCTCGATATGCACCGGATTGAGTAGGTTGGGATGATCGGTGATACCGCAACTCGCCGGCTGCTCCTCAAAGTGAAGGCGGTGAACGCCTTCTGCGAGTCCAATTAGGGAAATCTTCATGTCGCGGCAGATTCATAATACAAAGTAGGGCGCAATTTATAAAACCGGCTGGTTGAAGTCAAGCTAAAATTCCGGCTCAACCCGTGCATTTTCATTGATCTTGGCGCACTCGGTCCAGCCAATAGCCAGATTGCAGTTGATAAACAAGGTTGTCCGCCAGAGCTTCTGCCTCTTCTTTGGTGGCAAATCGGCCAATTCGTACGCGATACCAAATGCCACCCTTCGCAGGAATGTTGGCGCGCTGAATATACACTTCGTGCCCCTGGCCCTCATAGCGCTTCGCATCCGCTTCTGCGTTGCGGCGGGATTGCCACGACGACACCTGGACGGTGTATATTCCCTCACTGCTCGACACCACCGTCGGCCGGGGTTCGTCAACGGGTGCTGGCGGCGGGGTCACACTCGGCTGTGGCAGCACGTCGGTGATGGCTGCGGCCGGCCCCGGCTTCTCTGCAGCAGCTTTGTGCCGATTCCAATACCAAACGCCGGTGGCGACAATCAGCGCCAGTACTGCTACTGCCGCAGCAGCGATCCACTTGGTCTGTTGTGAAGCCATGCGATCATACCTCCTTTTTCATGCGGCGCATCCCATTGCCGTCGCGCGTTTGGATGCGTTGCCTGCGTCAGCAAGCACGGGCAGGCGGCAGTGGCAAGGCCGAAAAAGCGGCCGGCCTCCCGGGCCGCGAAAGCACGACCATCGCCCGAGGGGAACACAGCCGGCGGATCTGTTATCGCTCGGTCCAGCCTGGCAGCCAGGCTGGCGGCCTCGAAATCACATCGTTTCCAACAGCTCTTTTTCCGAGAAGAAGAACGCCACCTCGATGCGGCCGTTCTCCGGTGAATCAGAGCCGTGCACGATGTTGTTTTGCTTGCTCGTCGCAAAATCCTTGCGAATGGTGCCGGCCTCGGCTTGGGCAGGATCAGTGGCGCCGATCAGCTTGCGAAAATCAGCCACCGCGTTGTCTTTTTCCAACGCCAGCGGCACCACGCGGTCACTGCTCATGAAACTGACCAGATCTTTGTAGAAGGGACGCTCCTTGTGCACCTCATAGAATTTGCCGGCGGTTTCCGGCGTCAGGCGCACCATTTTCATTGCCAGAATGCGAAAGCCTGCCGCCTCGATGCGCTCCAGAACTTTGCCCATTTTTCCGGCCGTGACACAATCCGGTTTCAGAATTGCCAAAGTACGCTCCAACATGGAACTCCTTTCTGCGTGCAGAAGATGATTTGAATTCGCCGGCAGTCAAGACGAAATCTGCCGGCGCGGTGTTTCTACTTTTTGCCGGTTTTGGCTTTCGCCGCTGCCTTCACTGATCTGGCTGCACCCGCGGCAATTGTCTTGGGCCTGGCCGCAGTTTTCACCACGCTGGTCTTGCGCGCCGCGGGTTTGCTTTTGATCTTCTGCAACTGCTCTTGAATGCGAAGGCCGATTTCCGCCGGACTTTGACACACCGTGGCGCCCGCCTCCGCGAGCTTCGCCATCTTTTCGGCGGCCGTGCCCTGACCGCCGGCAATGATGGCGCCCGCGTGACCCATGCGGCGTCCGGGCGGCGCGGTACGGCCCGCGATGAACGCCACGACCGGCTTGCGGAATTCTCGCTTGATGTAGGCCGCGGCCTCGTCTTCGGCATTGCCGCCGATTTCACCAATCAATACCACGGCATCGGTGTCCGGATCGGCATTGAACAGCCGCAAGGCGTCCAAAAACGTGGTGCCGACGATGGGATCGCCGCCGATACCCACGCAAGTGGATTGGCCGATGCCGAGATCGGAGAGCTGTTTCACCGCTTCGTAGGTGAGCGTGCCACTGCGTGAGATGACGCCCACCCGGCCCTGCATGTGGATGAAGCCCGGCATGATGCCGATCTTGCATTGGCCCGGTGAAATCACACCCGGGCAGTTCGGGCCGATCATGCGCGTGCCGGTTTTGATCAAAAACGCCTTCACCGCCAGCATGTCGGTCACCGGAATGCCCTCGGTAATCGTCACGATCAACGGCACGCCTTCCGCCGCGGATTCCATGATGGCGTCGGCGGAGAATGAGGGTGGAACAAAAATCGCGGCGGCGTTGGCGCCGGTGGCGCGCACGGCCTCCGCCACCGTATCGAAAATCGAGACGCGGTCGTCGAACTTCTGCCCGCCCTTGCCCGGCACCACGCCGGCGACCACCTGCGTGCCATAATCCATCATTTGCCGCGTGTGAAATGAGCCTTCGTTGCCCGTAATCCCCTGCACCAACACACGCGTCTGCTTGTCAACTAGTATGCTCAACTGCTCCTCCTCGTGATTTGAAATCGTTTGTCATGCCGCGTGCCACTCATGCCTGAATCGAAGCCACCACTTTCTCCGCGGCCTCTTTGAACGTGTGCGCCACCAGAAGCGGCAGGCCGGAATTGGCGAGCAGCTCGCCCGCCTCCCGGGCATTGGTGCCTTCGAGGCGCACCACCAGCGGCACGGTGATCTTGACATTCTGCGCTGCCTGAATCACGCCCTGCGCAATGCGGTCACAGCGCACGATGCCACCGAACACGTTGATGAGAATCGCCTTGACGTTGGGATCGGAGAGGATGATTTTGAAGCCGTTTTCCACGGTCTCGGGGTTGGCGCCGCCGCCGACGTCCAGGAAATTCGCCGGCATGCCGCCCGCGAGCTTGATGATGTCCATCGTGCCCATCGCCAAACCGGCGCCGTTGACCATACAGCCGACGTTGCCGTCCAAACGAACGTAGTTGAGATTGTGCTTCGAAGCTTCGACCTCCAGCGGGTCTTCCTCGTTGCGGTCGCGCAAGGCGAGAATGTCGGGATGGCGGTAGAGCGCATTGTCGTCGAAGTTCATTTTGGCATCGAGCGCCAACACCCGGCCGTCGGTGGTCACGATCAGTGGATTGATTTCGGCGAGCGAGCAATCGGAGGCGACATAGGCGCGGTATAGCGCCTGGAAAAATTTCACCGCATTCTTGAAGGCCTCACCTTGCAGGCCCAGGCCAAATGCCAGTTTGCGCGCCTGCGCAGCCCGCAGCCCGGTGAGCGGATCAACGTACTCCTTCAAAATCAGCTCGGGCGTCTCCGCCGCGACTTTCTCGATTTCTACGCCGCCGGCAGTGCTGGCCATGAACACGAGCTGAAATGCCGAGCGATCCAGCACGATGCCGGCGTACAACTCGCGCGCGATGTTCAGCGCTTGTTCCACCAGCACCTGCCGCACCTGCCTGCCTTCCGGCCCGGTTTGCGGGGTGACAAGCTGCATGCCGATCATCTGGCGGGCGATCTCATAGGCCTCGTGGGCGTTCTGCGCCAGTTTCACCCCGCCGCCCTTGCCACGGCCGCCCGCATGGATTTGCGCCTTCACCACCACTCTGCCGCCGAGCTCGTGGGCGATCACGCCGACTTCTTCCGGAGTCTTGGCAACTCTGCCCGCCGGCACCGCGACCTCAAATCTGCGCAGAATCTCTTTCGCTTGATATTCGTGAATCTTCAATTCTCCTCCTCGGATAGTTTCCAGGTACTATTCAGATCTTTCTGATGGAAAAATGCATTCACAAGGCACCAGCACGAATCTTCATTTGAATCTCGACATTCGACAAATCGTTTGGTTTCCCAAAGGCTTTCTTCAAATAGATGACATCGTCAAGGCTGACAAAGTTGATTCACACGTTGTCAATCTTGAAAACTTTGCGCTTCTCCCAACATTTTCGCAGATCCAGCCCCGGCGCCTCCGATAAGGCCTCCACCCGCATATTGTCGTCGAGGATCTCAACCTTGCTCTTTATCATCTTCTCGGGATCAGTCAGATGCGCTGTGGCCAGGCGCACAGCCCCAAAAATCTACACCAATTTCGTTTATCTCTTTTCACTCGGCAGAACGGCAATATTCGCATCCTTGGTGGTTCGGGGAATACCGTATGCGATTGCTGCGAAGCCACCAATAACAAGACGTTTAACGCGCGCGGCGTTTAACGTCCGGAACAACGCGAGATATCTTTTTAGCATGATTCCGCGGGGTTGCGCGCTCTATGGCCAAGACAAATTCCATGAATTCAAACATGCTCTTAATGCGCTCTTCCGGAGTCAGTTCAAGGAAATCGCGAACCTTGGCTTCCATCGTCTCATGCTAGCCCAACTTCCGCAGATGAAGATTTTTTTGAAGCTTTTTGGGTAGCGGATCAAGGCTAAGCACTTGATTCCGTG